>JACUUL010000018.1 GCA_014859345.1 Thermoleophilia bacterium | reverse complement strand
CGCTCGGGATGACAAGTAAAGGCGCTCGGGATGACAAGCAGAGGCGCTCGGGATGCTTGAAAGGGGAGGTTTGTCTTCATGAAGATAAAGTGGCTGGGGCACAGCTGTTTTCTTCTCACCACCGGGTCCGGCGCCGTCCTCATCACCGATCCCTACGACGTGGAAGCCTATCCGGGAACCCTGCTTTACGATCCAATCGACGAGACCGCCGACGTGGTCACGATCAGCCACCAGCATCCCGACCATAACAACGTGGAGGCGGTCGGAGGTACGCCCATTATTGTCTCCACGCCTAACAGCCACAGTGAAGCGGGATTCAGCATCTTCGGCGTAGCCTCTTACCACGATAAGGTGGCTGGCGCCCAGCGGGGAGACAATCTCGTTTTCTCGATAAGCGCCGACAGCTTCAATATCTGCCATCTGGGAGATCTGGGCCAGGTGCTCTCGGCCGAGCAGGTCGAGGCTATCGGCCCGGTTGACGTTCTCATGATTCCCGTGGGCGGAACCTTCACGATTGACGCGGCCGCCGCCACTCGGGTCTGGCAGCAGCTGTCTCCGCCCCTGACGATACCCATGCATTTCCGCAACAGCAAATGCCGTTTCCAGATCGCCGGAGTCGATGAATTCCTGGCGGGCAAGCCATCAGTTGAGCGGGCCGGCGCCAGCGAGATAGAGGTGGAAAAGGAAAATCTGTCCGCCGGCCCGAAAATAGTGGTGCTGGAACCGGCGAAATAACAAGATTCGCGGACTCAGGGTTCCTGCCCCGGTCGAAAGAGGCCACTCAGGCACCCTGGAGACCGGACCGAAAACTAAAACCGTGGCTATTATGATTCCTACCCTTATCCTTCTCTTTGTCGTGGGCGCTGTCACAGGCAGCTTCCTCAACGTCTGCATCTACCGCCTGCCGCGGCGCGAATCGGTTATAGCTCCGGCTTCGCACTGCCCGGAGTGCGACCGGCCCCTGAACTGGTACGACAACATTCCTCTGGTGAGCTATCTGGCACTCAGGGGGAAATGCCGGCGCTGCGGCACCTCCATCCCGGTGCGTTATCCACTGGTGGAACTGCTTAACGCCGTGCTCTTCGTCCTGGCCGGCTGGCGCTTCGGCCTGACAGCCGAATTGTTCCCGGCCCTGCTGCTGATCTCGACCCTGATCGTGGTCTTCTTCATCGATCTGGAGCATTACATCATCCCCAACATAGTGGTGCTTCCGGTGGCGGCCGTGGGAGTTACGGCCATGGTGGCCATCTCTTTGAGCGCCACCGACCCGGACTTCCCCTCCTGGTGGACTTTCCCGCTGGCCGGGGTCGCAAGCGCCGGCTTTTTCTTTCTGATCACGCTGATCTTCCCCAAGGGCATGGGCATGGGCGACGTCAAGCTCGCCGGCATGCTGGGGTTTTTCCTGGGAAGGTCCGTGACCGTCGGCCTCTTTCTGGGATTCCTGCTGGGAGCCCTCGTGGGCATCGGGCTGATTGCGGCCGGGCGCAAGGGCCGGAAGAGCCGCGTGCCTTTCGGGCCCTTTTTGGCAGTGGGGGCGCTGGCCGCCCTGTTTTTCGGCAACGAGCTTATGCAGCTCTATCTCGGCCTGTTTGATTCACCGGAAGGCTAGTAAACCAGATCAGGGAAGCGGGAAGCCAACCGGCGACCCCATCGGCCAAGCCTTAATAAAAATTAGTTTTGTGAGTGGCGGACTTGCCCGGTCTTTGCGCTATAATAATTATCGATGTTTCCTTCCGGTAAGGAGAATTCGTGAAGTTCAAGGCATATTACTGGGCGATAATTGCGGCTGCCGTGGTAGTGGTGGTCGCCCTGACCGCGCCCGCGTTGTTCCGGGGAAGCGATAAAGACCCGGAAAATCCGCATTCGCCTGAGGAGTTGGCCCGCCTGCGGAATGAAATGTTAAGCTACACGCCGCAGGTAGAGGCTTACAAGGATCTGATCGCCGCCAACCCCGCGGACGACGTGGCCATGTCCGGCCTGGCCAGTATTTATTCAATGCAGGGAAGATACACCGAAGCGGCTGAGTGGTACAGCAAGGCATTGGCTGCAAACCCGCAGGACGCCGACATCTACGCCGGCTTGGGCGAGGCCTACCTGGGACAGGGATTGATCGACGTGGCCATGCGTGAGGTCGAGAAAGGCCTGGCCATCGACCCCAATCACCAGGTGCTTCTGCTGGTGAGAGGCGCCGTTTACGCCGAATCGGGCAAGATGGAAGAAGCGCGGAAGGACTGGCAGCGGGCGTACGATATTAATCCGAGTAACCGCAGCGCCAATCTGGCCCAGCAACTGCTGGCCGGCCCGGACGACACCGGGTTCTCGCCCTAGGCGGTTTCAGCGGGGCAGCCGGCAGCCGCCGGCCAACCACTTTTCCCCATCTGCAAAAATCATTCGCGGCTCCCTGCTTCTGCTGGTACGGTTGCCGCCCGGTTTCTTTTGCTCCTTCAAGGCCATTCCCCGGAAGCAGGAAGGACCTTTAACGTCCGCGGGAATTTTCCACGTCTTTTGGCAAATTCGCTCAAGCCGCGCATCCTCTGCAACAAACCGTGCGTATTTCGGGGACAATCATACGAAAAAATAGGGGAAACTCCTCAAATTCAGGCATGATTTTGCTTGCTGTGTGGGGAATAGTGGTATAAAGTGGGGAACCAATATGCCGGGATATAAATTTTGGGGACATTACGTACACACATTGGATTCGAAGAACAGGGTGGCGATTCCTGCAAAGTTTCGCTCCCAGATTTCCGGCGGCAAAGTCGTGGTCACCAAATTCTTCGGCGGATGCCTGGCCGTCTACCCAGAATCCGAATGGCAGGAACTGGTCCAGAACCAGCTTTCCAGCCTCAATCCCATCACCAGCAGGGAAGCTCTCAGGATCGAAAGGACGCTCTTCGGGTCAGCCTTCCCCTGCGAAGTGGACAAACAGGGACGCATCAGCCTGTCGGCTTACCATCTGAAAGTGGCGGGCATCGGCAAGGAAGTGGTGTTCAAGGGTCTCAACAACAAGTTTGAGATCTGGGACAAGGGCCGCTGGGAGGCCTGGGAAGAGGCCGAGGACCAGCGCTATGAACAGGAAGAGTAAAGGACGGCGGCAAGACTGGCGTCCGCGACCAAGGGAGAGAGGGATGCAGACCAACGGCATGGAAGGCTTAACCCAGGACTTTGCGGTTCACGTGCCGGTGCTGGCGGCCGAGCTGGTCGGGCTGCTTGACCCCCAGCCCGAGGACACCGTAATCGACTGCACTTTCGGCGCCGGCGGACACGCCCGCCTGCTGGCCAGGTTGCTGGGGCCGCAGGCCATGTTCATAGGTGTTGACCGGGACCCGGTCGCCAAAGGCTACTTCGATCTCTTTGCCCGGCATCAGCCTTTCCGCTGCCGTTTCGTCCAGGGCAATTTCGCCGACGCTCTCGAGGACCTCGATCAGAACGGTTTTGAGGCTGACCTCATTTACATGGACCTGGGCGTCTCTTCGATGCAGCTGGAAAGGCCGGAGAGGGGGTTCTCCTACAGCTACAACGCTCCCCTGGACATGCGCATGGATCCGGATAACCCGGTCACGGCCAAAAAGCTGGTCAACGAGCTGCCATGCCAGGAGCTGGCCCACATCTTCAAGACTTATGGTGAGGAGAGGTATGCACGCCAGATAGCCAGGCGTGTCTGCGCCGAGCGGGAAAAGCAGCCTTACGAGACCACCCTGCAGCTGGTGGACACCATCAAGACAGCCATCCCTACCCCGGCCCGCTTTGGGGCAGGGCATCCGGCCCGCCGTGTCTTCCAGGCGCTCAGGATAGCCGTGAACGACGAGCTGGGCTCTCTGGCCCGCGGGCTTGAGAACGCCCTTCGGCTGCTGGCTCCGGGTGGCCGGCTGGCGGTGATCAGCTTCCACTCGCTGGAAGACCGCATCGTCAAGCAGTTCTTCGCCGGGCGCCTGGGAAAGTGCAAGTGTCCGCCGGATCTGCCCCGGTGCGTGTGCGGCGCCGAGCCTGAGGTCCGGCTCATCACCCGCAGGCCCGTTTCGCCATCGGCTGAAGAAGTTTCGGAAAATCCACGCTCGCAGTCGGCCAGGCTGCGCGTGGCGGAGAAGATCTAGGAGGGAGATGGCGCGCGCCGCCCAAAACGACTGGGGATTCACTGAGATTACGCGGAAGTTCGAGCGTGACTCCAGATCCTCGGCCGGCCGGCCGGCATCCGGTGGCCGCAGGCTGGCCCTGCCCGTCTTCAACACGGTCCACGTCGGCGCCTGGCTGATGATGGTGGCCTTGAGCCTTATCGGTTTGGTGGCGATGCATGTGGTCACTCTCCAGAAGAACATGCAGTACAACGAGCTGATCCGGGAGAGAAACACCCTCACGGCTGAAAACGCCCGGCTGGCGGGCGAGGTCTCCGCCTTGAGCTCGCCGGAGAGAATCGGCCAGATCGCCTCCGGCTCCCTGGGCATGGTGCCGCCCGGGAAGATGGAGTACATATATATTGGAACAACCAACTCACTGGCTACCTACGCCGAACTGGAAGGTCAAGTAACGGCTGGAACCATCCCCCCCTAGAAACCAATGCCGGGAAATCCGAACAGGCGTATACGGGTCATCTTTTTCCTGTTTCTCCTGGTATTTGGCGCGGTCGCGGCAAGGGCCGCCTTCCTGCAGACTGTAAAAGCCGATCAGCTCTCGGAGATGGCCCAGCAGCAGCATGTCCAGGAGTTTGATCTCCCCGCCCGCCGCGGCACCATCTTCGACCGCGGCGGCAACGAGCTGGCTGTTGGGGAAGAGAGGCGGACAATTTACGCCACTCCCTATCTCGTGGAGGATCCCCTGCAGACGGCGGAAGTTCTGGCGCCTTTGCTTTCCGCCGACACCAATGAGATCCTGCAGAAGCTTCTGGACCGGGATTCCGGGTTTGTATACCTGGCGCGAAAGGTCGATCCTGAAATCGCCGGACAGATCGAGGCCATGGACATAACCGGCCTGGGCTTTCTCTCCGAGGAGAAAAGGCTCTATCCTCAAAAACAGGTTGCGGCCCAGGTGCTGGGCTTTGCCGGCACCGAAAACCACGGACTGGCCGGCGTCGAGCTGCAGCAGGACAGCGTGCTGGCCGGCACGGGGGGCCGCCAGCGCGTGATCACTGACGCCGGCGGCAAGGAAATCAAGATGCTTTCCCTGGAGGAAGGAACCCGGGGCACCGATATCTGGCTGACCATCGACCAGGCCATTCAGTTCGAGACGGAGAAGATCCTGGCTGAGACCGTGGAGGAGTGGTCGGCAAAGGGCGCCGCGGCGGTTGTCATGGATCCCCGGACCGGTGAGATACTGGCGATGGCCAACGTCCCCACCGCTGACGCCAACAATTTCGACGGACTGCCCGAAGAGCTCAAGCGAAACCGGGCCGTCACCGACAATTACGAGCCGGGCTCGGTCTTCAAGGCGATCATTGCCTCGGTCGTGCTCGAAGAGCAGGCCGTGGCCCCCGGCGAAACCATTTATCTCCCGCCAGAGATGGAGCTGGGCGGCCATACTATAGGCGATGCCATGGACCGCGGCGAAGTTAGCTGGGATGTGGGTCAGATCCTGGTTAATTCCAGCAACATCGGGGCCGTGACCATGGGTATGCGCGTGGGCGGAGAGAAGCTGAATGAGTGGATCGGCCGCTTCGGCTTCGGAACTCCCACAGGCGTGGACTTTCCGGGTGAGGCCGAGGGCATCGTGCTGCCCCTGGAGAAGTGGTCCGACTCCACTATCGGCAACGTGCCGATCGGCCAGGGCATCTCGGTGACCGCGATCCAGATGGTAGCGGCTTACTCCGCCATCGCAAACGGCGGCAAGCTGGCAAGCCCTCATCTGGTATGCCGGATCGGGGATGAGCCCGTCATGACCGAAAGCGAGCGCATCCTCAGTGAGGAGAGCGCCGGCCAGATGACCCAGTATCTCACGCGGGTTGTGGAGGAGGAGGGCGCTCCCCTGGCACGGGTCGACGGGTACCGCGTGGCCGGCAAGACCGGCACCGCCCAGAAGCCCCTGCCAGACGGCAGCGGCTACTCGAACGACGATTATATCGGCTCGTTCATCGGCTTCGCTCCCGCGGCCGATCCCCAGCTGGTGATTCTGGTTATGGTGGACGAGCCGAGGCCGTTTGGCGGCGGCGCCACCGTGGCGGCCCCCGCTTTTAAGAAAATTGCCCAGTTCTCCCTGCAAAAGATGAGCATCGCGCCATGAAAACGGGGGCGACGACCAGATGGCAGGTATATAAGCAGATGAAATCCATGTTGCAGAAAATAATAAACGATCCCGGGTGTGCAACCGGGGTCTTATCGTGTAGAATATCACCCCGATGAAGGCGGTATCCTACGTCACCCTTCTCGAAGGCCTGCTGGCCACATCGATTTATCATCCCCATAAACCGGGCAACCCGAAGAGTGCGCCATTTTTCTGGTCGGCGCCGCTTTGCCCGCAATACGGGACCTCTGCCGGTCCCCTGAGCACCACCGCCACCTGGATCCCCTGTTTTCAGAGGTGCATGCATGAAGATCTGGAAGAACAGGGAATGAGAACATCAGCCACCCCGGTCGGCGGATACCGGATTCCACTGCGGGGCCGATAGCATATGCGCGGTTCCATTGTAAAACAGTCCGAAGAAATGATTACCGTAACGGCAAGAGAGGTCAGCGAGGCTTCCGGAGGGGAACTGCTTTCCGGATCTCCCGGGGCTGCGGTTGATTGCGTGTCTACCGACACGCGCACCGACCTCGAGGGTTGCCTGTTCGTGGCCCTTAAGGGAGAGCATTTTGACGGCGGCGACTTCGCCGGGGAAGCGCTGGCCAAGGGCGCTGCAGCAGTTCTGGCCCAAAGAGCGGCCGCACGGCAGATCGCCGCCAGCCTGCCCCAATCCGGCAATGGAAATACGCCCTGGGTCGTGGCAGTCGAGGATCCCGGCGACGCGCTGAAAAAAATTGCGTCGCTGGTGGCGGGCAAGAGCCAGGCCAGAATCGTGGCCATAACCGGGAGCACCGGCAAGACCTCCACCAAGGACATGCTGTACGCATTGCTCTCGCCACAGGTCGGCGCCATCGCTAGCGAAGCCAGCTTCAACAACGAAGTAGGCGTGCCGCTGACCCTGCTTAAGCTCAGGCCGGAGACCAGGGTGGCTGTCGTTGAGATGGGAATGCAGGCGCCCGGAGAGATCGCCGGGCTTTGCGACATAGCCGCTCCGGAGATCGCTGTTATCACCAACATCGGCCCCGCCCATCTCGCGTACTCGGGCAGCCTGGCCAACATCGCCCGGGGCAAAGCCGAGATAGCCCGCCGCCTGCCTCCTCATGGCAGCCTGGTGGCGCCCCACGGCGAAGATCTTCTTGAGCCCTTCATCGCAGATATCCCGGCCCGGATCATCACCTTCGGCCTTGACCGGGACGCGGATATCCACCCGTTATTTCACCGGCACCGCCCCGAAGGCGGGATCCATTGCCGCATCTCCTGCCTGCACGGCGAGATCGATGTCAATCTGCCCTTTGCCGCCCACCACCATCTTCTCAACTTCCTGGCCGCTTTAGGGGCCTACAGTTTACTGGGTTTGCCCCTCACAGAGATTGCCGCAGCCGCGGAGAAAATCAGTATTCCGGGGATGCGGGGCGAGGTGATAAGGCTGGGGAACGATGTCACGCTGCTCAACGACTGCTACAACGCCAACCCCCTGTCCATGGGCTCGTCGCTGGAATACCTGGCCACTGTGGCTCAGGGCCGGAGGACCCTGGCGGTGCTGGGCGACATGGACGAGCTGGGAGCCGCGGCGCCGGCGTACCATCGCCAGGTCGGCCGCCGGGCCGCCGCGCTGGGCATTGATTGCGTAATCGGTGTGGGCGAACTGGCCGCACGCTACCTGGAAGGCGCCCGGCAGGACGGTTATTGCGCAGAGGAGGAATCATGCTACCATTTCGCCAGCCGCGAGCTGGCCGCGGCGGAGGTTCCCTCGCTTATCAGGCCCGGTGACGTGGTGCTGGTCAAGGCCTCCCGCTTCATGAAGCTGGAAGAGGTCAGCGACGCTATCATCGCTGCCGGCGGCGAAGCCATTGCGGGCAGCTCTTTTCCTGCGCAAGGATAGCCCGGCATGTTCCAGTTGCTAGCCGCCGGTCTGGCTTCAATGCTCATCACCCTGTTCCTGGGACCAAAGTTCATCAGTTTTGTAAAAAAGAACGAATTTGGCCAGCAGATCCGGGAGGAAGGGCCCAAGCAGCATGCCACGAAGAGGGGCATTCCCACCATGGGCGGGCTGCTTATCATCATAGGAATGATGACTCCTTTTTTCATCCTCAGCGAGTGGAGCATCAAGAGCCTGCTGGTGGTCATGACCACCCTGGGGTGCGGCGCCATCGGCTTTGCCGACGACTTCGCGAAAATCCGCATGAAGCGCTCGCTGGGGCTGAGGGCCCGGGGCAAGCTGGGGCTGCAGCTCGGGCTGGCGGTGATCGTGGGGCTGATCGCGGTCAGGTACGCCGATATTTCAGAAACAATAAGTGTTCCCATGACCAACCGGGGCATCGACGTCGGGATCGCCTACTACTTTTTCATCTTCCTCTGGATTGCCTTCTTCTCCAACGCAGTCAATCTGACCGACGGACTGGACGGACTGGCGGCGGGTTCGGTGGCGGTGACGATGCTGACCTATATGGCGATCGCCTTCCTTACGGACCAGAACGATCTGGGCCTGATCTCCGCGTGCCTGGTGGGCGCCTGCGTTGGCTTTCTATGGTTCAATTCCTTTCCGGCGGAGATATTCATGGGGGATACCGGATCGCTGGCCATGGGCGGCGCTATCGCGGCCATGGCCATCCTCACCCAGACAGAGATCCTGCTGCTGGTAATCGGCGCCATATTCGTCGCGGAGGCGGCCTCGGTGATCATCCAGGTGATCAGCTTCAAGGCAACCGGCAAGCGGATATTCCTGATGACGCCGATTCATCATCACTTCGAGCTGATGGCCTGGTCGGAGACGAAGATAATCATGCGCTTCTGGATCGTGAGCGCTATTTTCGCTTCCACAGGGTTCACTATTTTCTACCTCTCCACTGGACGCTGACCGCTTTGCGGAGACGTCGCTGGCATGAACCGGGCACCCGATCTTAAAATTGACAGGCTGCTGGTCGCCGGCATGGGGCGCTCGGGAGTGGCCGCCGCCGGCGCCGCCCGCAGGATGCTGCCGCAAGCGGACATCCTTCTTTCGGACCGCCAGGAAGTAACGCTGGATCCGGATACTCGATCGTCCCTGCAAAATGCGGGCGTGCGCATCGAGGCGGGGCGCGACGATGCCGGCTTGCTGGACGGTTGCGGCCTGGTGATCAAGAGTCCCGGAGTTCCCGCCGATGTCCCCCTGCTCACGGAAGCCCGCCGCCGGGGCATACCGGTCTGGGGAGAAGTGGAATTTGCCTTGCGCTTCCTGCCGAACCCGATGGTTGGAGTCACCGGCACCAACGGCAAGACGACCACCACGGAGCTGATCGGCCACATCCTCAGGGGCGCCGGCCGTCCCTGCCGCGTGGCAGGAAATGTGGGCACCGCCCTGTCGACCCTGGCCGGCCGGGTCGAGGCGCGGGATATCCTGGTGGTAGAGCTCTCCAGCTTCCAGCTGGAAGACAGTGTCTTGCTGCGGCCGGACATCGCAGTTTTGCTCAATCTGACAGAGGACCATATGGACAGGCATCATGGTCCCGGCCCTTATTTCGCCGCCAAGACGCGCATCTTTGCCAATCAGCGCCCGCAGGACCTGGCCGTGATAAACCTCGACGACCCCAATTGCCGCCGTCCCCTTCCCGGAAGCGCCTGCCAGGCGTGGTTCAGCCGCGGTTCCGGGGATGCCGCCGCCGCGGCCCAGGCCATGGGAATCGAACCTCTTGTCACGGTCAGGGACGGTGTTATCGTGGCCGATATGGCCGCTCTGGCGGCCGCCTCCGGCGATCTTCGAGGCCGGCTGCCTGAAGGCGGCAGGAAAGAACCGCCGGGTGGCGAAATTTCACGGAGAGAAAACACCCGCCGGCGCAGAGGTGGACCTGTGGAAATCGTGGCCTGGGAGGCGGCTTCGCTGAAAGGCGAGCACAATCTGGACAACTCTCTGGCGGCAACCGCCGTGAGCATCGGATTGGGGCTTGGTCCCGGGGAGGTGGCCGCCGGGCTGCGCAGCTTCCCGGGCGTCCGGCACCGCCTCCAGGAGGTTCGCACCGTGGACGGGGTCAGGTATGTCGATGACTCCAAGGCCACAAACGCGGACGCCGCCATCAAGGCGCTCACTGCCTTTCCCGGCGGCATCCACCTGATTCTGGGAGGCAGCCTCAAGGGATGCTCTTTTGACCGGCTGGCTGCGGCCGCCGCCGGCCGGGTGCGTGAGGTCATCCTGATCGGAGAAGCAGCGGCAGAGATATCCGCCAGTTTCGAGCGGCAGGGCTTCCCCGGGCAGGGTGGCAAGGTGATCATGGCGGGGCGCCTTGAGGACGCCGTGAAGATCGCCAGCGGCAATGCCGTTCCGGGGGACGTGGTCCTGCTTTCTCCGGCATGCGCCAGCTTCGATCAGTATCGCGACTTTGAAGAACGGGGAGAGCATTTCATCTCTCTGGTAAGCAAGATCGGGAAGAAGTGAGAGGACCGGCGGACCGGCTCCTCTGACTGCCGTCAAGGAGCATCCTTTGCGGAAACCAAAAGGAACATCCAGCACCAGACCGCAACGCGCCTCGTTTGAGTACACGTTCCTGGTGACGCTGACCCTTATACTTCTGGCCGTTGGCATTGTCATGGTGTTCAGCGCCAGCTGGGCGAGCGCTTATTTCGCTGAGGGCGAGGGAGACAGCTACTTATACCTGAAGAGAGAGTTGTTGTTCGCTTCGCTGGGGCTGATACTGATGTTCGGGCTGGCGCGCTTCGATTTCACGCGCCTGCGGAAGGCGGCGCCGTTGCTGATGTTGCTGTCGCTGAGCCTGCTGTTCCTGGTTTTTATTCCGGGTGTGGGCGTGACCGCCAAGGGCGCCACCCGCTGGATCGGATATGGACCCGCCGCGTTCCAGCCCTCGGAGCTTGCCAAGCTGGCCGTGGTGCTGTATGTGGCCACGGTCATGTTCAAACGGCCCCGGTTGCTTGGAGACCTTAAAAGCCTGTTTCTGCCGGTGTTGGGCCTGCCGGTGCTGGCCTGCCTTCTGGTGCTGTTCCAGCCTGATATGGGCACGGCCATCATTATCGTCCTGGCCATGGCAGGCATGCTGGTGATAGGCGGCGCCAGGAAGAAGGACATCGCGGTCATGGGCGGCGTGGCCGCGGTTCTGGGATTCGCGTATGTGGCCCTGGCTCCCTACAGGATGGCGCGGCTCACCACCTTCATTGACCCCTGGAGCGATCCCCGGGAGTCAGGCTTCCAGATCATCCAGTCAATGGTGGCGCTGGGGTCCGGCGGCATATTCGGAGTGGGGATCGGCGAGAGCATCCAGAAGTTCAATTACCTGCCGGAAGCCCACACCGACATGATTGTGGCCATAATCGGCGAAGAACTTGGTCTTCTGGGCGTCCTGGGAGTAGTCTTCCTGTATGCTGCTTTTGCCTATGTGGGCTACCGCATCGCGCTAAACTGCGACAATCCTTTCGGAAAATATCTGGCGGCGGGGCTTACTTCGCTGATGGTGGGGCAGGCGGCGGTAAATCTGGGCGCCGTCACCGGACTGTTGCCACTGACCGGCATCCCGCTGCCGATCATCAGCTATGGCGGCAGCAACCTGATCGTCATGCTGTCAGGGATAGGCATATTGCTCAACATTGCAGTTAATCCACGAGGTAAGATTGCGACAGTTCCCCAGAGAAAACTCAGGGCCGTTAAGGGTGGTGATGGCGGCCGGCGGTACCGCGGGGCATCTCGTCCCGGCGCTGGCAATCGCCGGAGCGCTCAGGGACAGAGGCGCTGAGGTCTCATTCATAGGCACCGGCAGGGGGCTGGAGACAGGGCTGGTTCCCGGAGCCGGCTTCCAGCTCGACCTGGCAGACCTGCGGGGCCTGGAAAGGAAGATTTCGCCCCGCAACCTGCTTTTTTTCTGGTCACTGTTCAAGGGAGCAATTGACAGCCTCAGCATCCTGCGGCGGCGCCAACCCCATGCAGTCGTGGGCTGCGGTGGCTATGTGAGCTGGGCGCCGTTATTCGTGGCGGCGCTGACCAGGCGCCCCACCCTCATCGTGGAACTCGATTCCCATATGGGACTGGCAAATCGGGTCCTGGCTCCGCTGGTTACCCGGGTGGCCCTCTGTTTCGACATCCCCGGGCGCGCGGGCGGCAAGTACTTTCATTCCGGCAGGCCCTGCAGCCGCGAGCTGCTCCAGGCCACGCCGGAAGAGGGGCGCCGCGTATTCGGCCTCAAGGAAGGCATGCCGGTGCTGCTGGTTACCGGCGGCAGCCTCGGAGCCCGTTCCATCAACGAAGCATGCGTAAAAGCCTTTGGTCGCGGGCCCCTGGACATCCAGGTTGTTCACGTCAGCGGCAAACGCGACCATGAGGCCGTCAAAGCCCGCCTGCTGGAGCAGGGCGCCGACCAGGAGAATTATCATTTGCTAGACTATACAGGCAAATTGCCCCTGGCCATTGCCGCGGCGGACCTCGTAGTGGGACGCTCCGGAGCTTCGGTGCTGGAGCTTGCTGCCCTGGGCAAGCCGGCGATACTGGTGCCTTATCCATACGCGACCGCCGGCCACCAGCAGCGAAACGCCGAGTGGATGGCGGCAGCCGGCGCCGCGGAGGTTATCCGGGATGAAGAGCTTGGCCCCGGTACTCTCAAGTCCAGGGTTGAAGCCCTGCTGGGCGACCGCGGGCGGCTCGGCCGCATGGCCGCCGCCAGCGCCGGGCTGGCGGACGGGGACGGGGCACGGCGGATCTCCGACGAGATATTCAGGATCGGAGGCTCCCGGGTTTAAAAAATCCGAAAACCCGGGCCGGCGGACAGGAAAGAGACAGGAAACAAGGTCAGGTAAATTCTTGAAAAGACTTCACTTCATCGGCATCGGCGGAGCCGGCATGAGCGGCATCGCCCAGGTATGCCGTGACCTGGGTTACGAGGTCACGGGTTCCGATCTGAAGCGGTCCCGTTATACCAGATTACTGGAAGAACGCGGCATCGGGGTCTCCTTCGGCCACGATCCTGAAAATCTGGACCGTCCTGACAGGGTCGTGGTCTCCACAGCCATTCCCTCCGGCAATTCCGAGCTGATGGCCGCCGTGAGCCGGGGGATTCCGGTGCTGCAGCGGGCTGAGATGCTGGCGGAGATCATGAGCGCCAAGCGGGGAATCGCCGTGGCCGGCACTCACGGCAAGACCACCACGACGTCGATGATCGCGCATGCCATGGAAGCGCTCGAGCTCGACCCCTCCTTTGTGATCGGCGGGGAGCTCAACGACGTAAGCAGCAACGCGCGCTGTGGCAGCGGGCAGTGGCTGGTGGCGGAGGCAGACGAAAGCGACGGATCGCTGCTTTACCTGCGTCCCGAGATCGCCGTGATCACGAACATCGAGCTTGACCACCACTCACACTATTCATCCAAAGAGGAAGTGGAGAGGGTCTTTCGCAGATTCATATCCAGCCTGCCTCCCGGCGGCGCCCTGGTTATCCCGGATACGCCCCTGCTCAGGGAGCTGGCCGGCGCCACTGAGGCGCGCGTTATCACTTTCGGAGAGGAAGACTCCGCCGATTACCAGGCCGCGGAAGTGAGTGTATCCCGAAAGGGAACCCGCTTCAGGCTTTCACATCCGGGTGAGGATTCTCCGCGGTGGAGCGATCTGTCCGTCCCCGGCCTGCATAACGTTCTGAATTCGCTGGCAGCGTTGGCCGTGCTCGACCTTGTCGGCGTCCCGCCGGCCAGGGCGGCTCCCGCGCTGGCCAGGTTCACCGGCGCCGCCCGGCGTTTTCAGGTCAAGGGGGAAGCCGGCGGCGTCACCGTTGTCGACGATTACGCTCATCATCCAACCGAGATCCAGGCGACCCTGGAGGCCGCCCGGGCCGCGGGCTGGAAACGGATAATCGGGACTTTTCAGCCTCATCTTTATTCCCGGACCCGTTATCTGCACGACGAATTCGGGCACGCCCTTAATCTCTGCGACCTGGCCATCGTCACTGACGTGTTCGGCGCCCGCGAGGAGCCGGAGCCGGGGATCAGCGGCAAGCTGGTGGTCGATGCCGCTCTCAAGTGGGACCCGGGGGCCAACGTGGCCTACATTCCCCGGCCCAGGGACGTCGTGCCCCTGCTTCTTAAGGAGCTGAGGCAGGGCGACCTGGTGCTGACCCTCGGGGCAGGTGACATATTCAAGGTGGGTGACGACCTGCTGGCCGCTTTGAAGAGGCAGGCCAGCATTGCCTGAACAAAGCATTCTCGAGGAGATAGAACGAGCCGCCGGCCGCAAGGGAGTCAGGGAGGCGCCGATGGCTCGCTTCGTTTCCTTTGGCTGCGGCGGCCCGGCCGCCTTCATGATCGGCGCCGAAGAAGCCGGCCGCCTCTCCGCCATCCTGCTCGTGATCGAGGCGCATTCCCTTCCCTGGTTCGTGATCGGCAAGGGCACCAATCTGCTGGTGGCCGATGAAGGTTATCACGGCATAGTCATCATCCTCTCAGGCAAGTTGAGGGAATGCCGTGCCGAGGGCGCCAGACTGGTCTGCGGCGCCGGGGCTTCCTTGCCCAAGGCCGCCCGGTTTGCGGCCGAAACCGGACTCAGCGGGCTCGAGCCTCTGGCGTACATCCCCGGGACCCTGGGCGGCGCCGTGGCAATGAACGCCGGGGCGCACGGCTCGGCGATAGGCGACCTTGTCGAGCGGGTGGAGGTCTGCGGACCCGGCGAACGCCGGGAGCTCACGCGGCGGGAGCTGGATTTCGGCTACCGAACCGCCAGCCTGCCTCCCGGGATGGTGCTGACCGGTGCGACGCTCGGACTCAGGCCAGGCGACCGGCAAAAGATCGGGCAGGCGATGGCGTCTTTCCGCAGGCTCCGGGACGAAACCCAACCCACGGCGCGGCGCACATTCGGCAGCGTGTTCAGGAACCCGCCGGGTGGCAGCGCCGGCTATCTGCTGGAAAGATCCGGTTGCAAGGGTTTAAGGAGGGGCGGCGCTGAGGTTTCCGTCGACCACGCCAATTTCATTGTCAACAAAGGGAATGCCGCCACAGCCGATGTAATAGATCTCATGAATGTCTGCCGGCGCCGCGTGGCTGGGAGGTATGGTATTTTTCTGCAGCCCGAGGTCAAGTTCCTGGGCGGTATCGGCCTGGAGGCTCTCCGATGATAATGCCGGGATCGAAGAGCAAGCTTTGGTGGGGGATGTGGGGCGTTCTTCTGCTCGGCGTCGCCTCATCCGCCTTTTTCTGGCTGAGCCAATCATCGTTGCTGGCCATCGAGGAGATCGCGGTGGAGGGAAATCATGCGATTCCCGAAGAGGAGATACTGGCCAGAGCGGCTCCTCTCCTGATGGGAGAGAGCCTGCTGAAACCATCCTTCGCCGACGTCGGCCGGGCCATCATGGAGAATCCGTTTGCCGAGAAGATCGAGATTGACCGGGATTTTCCAAACCGGGTGCGCATCCGCGTACGGGAGTACAGGCCCTTCGTGAACCTGAAGGCTGCCGAAGACAAGGTCTTTATCCTCTCACCCGAGGGCCGTACGCTTGTCGAAGCGGCCGGGCTTTCCCGGGAATTCCCGGTCCTGTCGACGAAAGAGCCTTGCGGCGTGGAGCCGGGGATTACCGCGGAGTGCCCGGATGTTTCCACAGGGGTCTGGTTTCTCGCCAACATCCCGGTGAATTTCAACCACGGGTTCTCCGAAGTCCTGGTGGCCGACGGCGACATCACGGCCACGATGACGTCCGGGGTTTCGGTGCATTTCGGCTCGCTCGATGACTACGGGCTCAAGTTTGAGGTCATGCGGCAGTTACTGATAAGAACGGCGGCCGCGGGCGCCGGCGTATTCATCGACGTCTCAGTACCCGATCGTCCGGTGATCAGGAACAGCGCGGAACCCGGGGGCGACGCGGCGGCTCAAGCCGGCGAGGCTCCGGCCGAGGATCAATCCGCTGACGCAGAGGCCTGGAACGAGGCCCAGCCGGAAGAGCTGAACCGGGAGCTCCAGGATCATGAACCGGAAGCCTTGGGGCTGGAAGAAGCCATGCCATAATCATGGCCACCGGGAAAAAACCGAAAATCAACCAGGGGGACCGGCGAGGCCGGAGAAGACCGGCGGCCGGCCGGACGCCGCAGCCGGCAGGCCGCGCCAGAGGCAAGCCGGAGGCTCAGGAGTTTCCGCCGGTGGTCGCCCTGGATGTGGGCACCACCAAGATAGCCTGCCTGATCGGTGAGATCGGCGCCGGCGGCGCGCTGCGGAGCGTCAAGGGTATCGGCAACGTCCCGGCCAAGGGCATGCACAAGGGGGTGGTTGTGGATCTGGAAGATTCGGCCGCGTCCATCTGCGCTTCAGTGGAACAGGCTGCGGCGAAAGCGGGAGCCGAGGCGCGGGAGGCTTTTGTCGGAGTCGCCGGAGCCCATGTCGTTTCCATGAACCGCCGGGTTTCCATCAACAACCCCAATCCCGACCGCCGCGTGACCGCGGCTGAGCGCGACGCTTTGATGGAAAAGCTGAAAGGTGTCCGGGTCGCGGACGGTCTCCAGTTGATACATGCTCTGCCTCGTGATTATTCTCTTGACAGCCAGGAGGGCATCAAGCGGCCTGTGGGAATGTACGCCACCAGGATCTCGATGACGGGGCATCTGGTGTTTGGCGCGATCACGTCCATCCAGAACCTGATAGCCGCGGTAACGGAGGCCGGGCTGGTCACCGATGATATCGTGCTCGAGCAGCTGGCCTCCAGCCAGGCCTGCCTGGAGGAGGAGGAGATGCGATCCGGAGTCATGCTGGTCGACATCGGTGGCGGAACTACGGACGTGGCCATGTTCGCCGGCGGCCGCCTGGCTCATACCGCGGTGTTGCCGGTAGGAGGCAATCATCTCACCCGGGATATATCCGTGGGCCTGAAGGTGCCGCTGGCGGAAGCCGAGCGAATTAAAATCGAATTCGGCCATGCCCGGAGCCATGTGGTCGAAGACATCGAGATGGCCAGGACGGAGATAAGATTGCCGGGGGGCGGCGAGCCGCGACGGATCACATTTTCCAAGAAATATCTCGCCCGCATAATCGAGGCTCGCGTTTCCGAGATATTCAATCTGGTGATGCGGCAGGCCCGCGACAGTGGTTATCTCTCGAGTGTCGCTGCAGGGATTGTCATAACCGGTGGGTCGAGCCAGCTTGAGGGTATATCCGGGCTGGCCCAGGATGTGGCCAAAATGCCTGCAAGAACTGGAATTCCCATAGCTCCGTCGGGCATTATTGACATCCCTGACAATCCCGTTTATGCTACGGCGGTGGGCCTGCTCCTTTACGGCAGCAAGCGCATTTACGCGAGGGGGCCAAGTCAGCCGCCAGAAGTCTCAACCACTACTTTAGGGTTGTGGAATAACGTTTTGGCGAAGGTTAAGGGTTGGTTTGGTTTTTCTAACAAGACCTAGACCCTGGAGGGACAGACATCATGCTAGATCCGGGCAGAAGCTATCTGGCAGTCATAAGGGTGTTAGGGGTTGGCGGCGGCGGCACCAATGCTGTTAACAGGATGGTCGATGCCGGCCTTAAAGGCGTCGAGTTTATCGCGATAAACACTGACGCGCAGGCGCTGCTAATGTGTGACGCCGACGTCAAGCTACATATCGGCGGCAAGATAACCCACGGACTGGGCGCGGGAGCAAACCCCGAGATCGGTCGGGAGGCTGCCGAGGAAAGCCGGGACGAGATCCGCGAGACCATCAAGGGTTCCGACATGGTGTTCGTCACAGCCGGCAAGGGCGGCGGCACCGGCACCGGGGCCGCTCCGGTGGTGGCTGAGATCGCCAAGGAACTGGGGGCGCTCACGGTGGGCGTGGTGACGCGGCCGTTCTCCTTCGAGGGCAAGCGCCGCAGCGACCAGGCCGAGGAGGGCATCCGCGCGCTGAGGGAAAAGGTCGACACCGTAATCATCATTCCCAACGACCGCCTGCTCCAGGTTGTGGAGAAGCGCACTTCGATCATTGACGCTTTCAAGGTCGCCGATGACGTCCTGAGGCAGGGCGTTCAGGGCATCACCGACCTTATCACGGTTCCGGGACTTATCAACCTTGACTTCGCCGACGTCAAGGCAATCATGAAGGACGCGGGTTCGGCGCTCATGGGCATCGGCGTGGCCGGCGGCGAGAACCGCGCCGGCGAAGCAGCCAAGGCGGCCATCTCCTCGCCCCTGCTGGAGTCTTCCGTGGAGGGCGCAACCGGAATCCTGCTCAATATCACCGGCGGCCCTGACCTGGGCCTGTTCGAAGTCAACGAGGCGGCCGAGGTGATCTCGAGCGCCGCGGATTCCAACAGTAACATCATCTTCGGCGCCGTCATCGACGAGAACATCGAGGACGAGGTCAAGGTGACGGTCATCGCCACGGGATTCGACCGCCGGCCAGGACGCATCATCTCCCGCGTCCGCCGTGAGGAGGCCGAGCCGGCCCCCGCCAGCCGCGAGACCAGGGAAGCAGGTGAAGTGCCGGACTTCGATCTGGGCGAGGACGTTCTTGATATTCCGACATTTCTGAGGGACAAGGACTAGCGAAACCCTCAGACCGCCCTGTTCCGCCGACCGGCTTGACTGCATCAGAAATCTCCGGCATGACTGTCAGCGCCACTGGCGGAGGATCTGCTTCTGACGTGAACCCGAGCGGCGAAAAATTTAACCGAACCGGCGACCTTTCCTGCGGGCCGCGATCATTCAGGCGCGAAAACCGGGGCGATGTCATCCTCTGGCGCTTCGCCCACGCTCCGCCCGGAAGCAACGTCGTATTCACGACCAGGCGCGGCGGGGTCAGCAGGGCTCCCTACGAATCCCTCAATCTCGGATTTCACGTAAATGACTCCGCTTTAGATGTCAGGCGGAACCGCGCCATCCTGGCCCGCGTCCTGGATCTGGATCCTTCGCGGCTGACCAGTCCCCGCCAGCGGCACACCGCACGGGTGGAGTCGCTTGAGGATGAAACCCTGACAGGCTCGGGCGCCGCGGGAGAGGAATCAGGATTCGATCCTTGCGACGGGCTGGCGACGTCGCTCAGGGGGGCCCCGGTCCTGCTTCACTTCGCGGACTGCGTCCCGGTCGCGCTCATGGGGAGCGGCCCATCCGGGAAACCAGTGGTCGCGATGCTCCACGCCGGCCGGAAAGGGCTCATGGAGGGCGTTATCGGCAGCGGGGTGAGTTTGCTGACGGAGAGATATGATATGCCGCCCCGGGGCGTGACCGCGGCCATCGGACCCGCGATCGGAGCCTGTTGCTACCGGGTCGGGGAAGAGATAGGGACGGCATTCGAGTCGAGGTTCGGCCCGGATGTGATCGCGCGAGACGGCGACGGTGTCCGGCTCGATATCCGGAGCGCCGCCAAAGCAGCGCTGCGGCAAGCCGGACTGATCTCCGGGAACATCCATGTCCTGCGGCTCTGCACCGGATGCGACGAAGATTTTTACTCCTACCGCCGCGAAGGCGTCACCGGCCGCCACGGCGCCATCGCCTGGATCGAGTGAGGAGGCAACAGTCAACAGGTCACCAGTCGCGGCGAGGGATTTCCGCGGCAGTTTCCGGAAGAGCCAAATATACGCATGAGGATTAACGCTCTTTACATGGTCAAACCGAAGGAAAAAGGAACCGGATAGCCCTTGGCGAGGTGCGCCACATACGAACGCCTCGACCCCGGGCGGGTGAGGGCCAACCTGGACCGCGTCAGGGAGGAGATCGCGGCTGCCTGCGTCCGGGCAGGCCGCGATCCTGAGGAGGTCGAGATACTGGTTGCCACCAAATATGTGGCTCCGGCCGCCATGGCAGCCCTGGCCGAAGCCGGGGTTTCGCTGGTGGGAGAGAACCGGGCTCAGGACCTGAGGGAGAAACACGCTCTTTACGGAGACAGGTTCACCTGGGATTTTATCGGCCATCTGCAGAGCAACAAGGTGCGGCAGGTCCTGCCCGTTGTCCGGATGGTTCACTCGATAAACAGCATTTCCACCGTGGCGGAGATAAACCGTCGCGCCCGGCAGCCCGCCGATGTGCTCCTGCAGGTAAACATTGGGAAAGAGGCCGGCAAATATGGTATCATTCCCTCCGAAGTTGACCGGTTTCTGGAGGAGGCGGCGCGATATCCGAAGGTGAACTTCAGCGGCCTCATGACCATGCCGCCTCTGGTGGCAGACCCCGAGGCTGTTCGTCCCATCTTCGCGGCCCTGAGAGGCCTCGCATCCGAACTCTCCCGGAAATGGCGTGACACCTGGCAATTCAGGCAGCTTTCCATGGGAACGAGCAATGACTATGTCATCGCGGCCGAGGAGGGGGCGACGATCGTCAGGCTCGGCGGCGTTCTGTTCGGCTAAAGGGATAGAAAGGCCGGAGTAGAAGAACAAGAAGCGTGCTTGTTTGATGAACCGGAGGTGATGACCATCGGCAATATGTGGCACAAGACAATGATTTATTTCGGGCTGGTCGAGGATGACCGCGATCTCGAAAATGATAATTATGATGCCCAGGAGGATCATCAGGCCGCGCACCGGGAGCTGGAGGAGTCCTACGCGGCCCGTCCAAATGTTCGCAAGCTGAGCCGTTCCTCCCGCAGGGGCAGGATCGACTACGACGACATCTATCCGGAGGAAAAAACCAGAAAAGTGGCGCGAGTGCGGCCACTCCGGGCGGCGGCGCCTCCAGCCAACGTGAGCGTGCACCTTGTCCTGCCCAAAAATTTCAACGACGCCCAGCAGGTGGCGGACAAATTCAAGGCCAGCGTGCCCGTGATCCTGAACCTCCAGAACGCGGACACCGACCTGGC
The DNA here is from genome assembly GCA_014859345.1 of Thermoleophilia bacterium. Lineage (GTDB taxonomy): Bacteria > Actinomycetota > Thermoleophilia > BMS3ABIN01 > BMS3ABIN01 > Kmv30. The sequence goes on along the minus strand of JACUUL010000018.1, from coordinate 16,564 downwards.
CAAGAGGCTGATCGATTTCTCGAGCGGCCTGACGTACGCGCTTGATGGCGGCATGCAACGCATCGCCGACAAGGTCTTTTTGCTTACGCCCGACAACGTCGATGTCTCCGCGGAAGAGAAGGCCCGGCTGTTGGAGAAGGGCTTCTTCAACCAGTCATGAGCATCGGCATTATCGGGGTCATCGGTTCGGGAAGCATGGGCGGAGCGTTCGTCCGGGGCTGGTTGCGAGCCGACCCGTCGATGGGTTCGCGCATTCTGGTTGCCGACGCCGCCGCCCCCGCCGCCGAGCGTCTCAGCCGGGAAGCCGGCGTCGGCCTGGCGCGGTCCAACTCTGATCTGGTGGAGCGCGCCGATCTGGTCCTGCTGGCGGTCAAGCCGGCCGATGTGGATGCAGCCCTTGAGGAAACCATTCCCCTCTTCGACGGCGGCAAGCTGCTGGCCTCATGCGTCGCCGGCCGCACCATCACCTCGCTGGAAGTCCTGTTTTCGGCGGCGGTGCCTGTTTTCCGGCTCATGCCCAACGTCGCCGTCGAGGTCGGCGCCGGCACCATAAGCTTTGCTTCCGGCAGCAACGTGGATCCCGGTGAAGCGGAGGATGTCAAGGCCCTGTTCGCGCTGCTGGGCAGCGTGATCCCTATCGAAGAGAAGCTGTTCCCGGCCGCCACGGCAATCGGGGGCAGCGGCCCCGGCTTTCTGGCGCTGATCGTGGATGCCTTTGTGGATGCGGGCGTCATGGCCGGCCTGCCGGCTGCTGTATCCCGGGAACTCACATTTTCCATGATATCGGGAACGGCGCGGCTGTTTGCCGAAACAGGCATGAGTCCCAGCGAACTGCGCCAGCGGGTGACTTCCCCCGCCGGCACCACGGCCGCCGGCATTGCCCAGCTGGAGCGCGACGGAACCCGATCGGCGATCATCGACGCCGTCCAGGTGACCGTGAAGCGCGCGGATGAGCTGGGCTGATCATGACAAGGGTCGACATAGTCCGCTATATCGACGCCCTTTACTGGGTGTACTTTGTCCTGATTTTTGCCAGAGTGATATTCAGCTGGATAGGCCTGCCTTCACGAAGATCTCTGGTAGTCGTCTTCCGGTTCATCTATGATGTCACCGAGCCCTATCTGGGCATCTTCCGGAGGTTCGTGCCGGTGGCCGGAGGCATTGATTTCAGCCCGTTCGTCGCCATAATCGTGCTCTCCATCCTGAGAAGGATCATAGTCGGTCTGGTGCTGAGCCTGTGACAGATTCCATCCTGCCATCCCCGAGGACCCGGAGGCGGCCGGGAATCCGTTCCTAAAAGCGGCTTTTGCGGCGGCATCCATCATTCAGGCAGATGCGTGATCCTTTTCACGTCACGGTCCGGACGGAATGACCGCATCAAATCAAAAACAGGAAACAGGCGGCGGAGGACAAACAAGAAAAAAGAAACAGTCACAAGGAACCAGGGATCAGGAGCCAGGAACATTCCAACCCCCGGCAAGGAGGCAAGATGAAGATTACACCATTGGACATCAGGCACAAGGAATTCGCCCGCTCGGTGCGCGGCTACAAGGACACGGAGGTGGACGAGTTCCTGGATGAGATCACCGCGGAATTCGAACGGCTCTTCAACGAAAACATAGATTCCCGGGAGCGTCTGGAGGCGCTGGAAGAGAAAATCTCCCAGTACCGGAATATCGAGGACACGCTGCAAAAGACCCTGGTCTCGGCCCAGCAGCAGGCCGAAGAGCTCAAGCAGAACGCGCAGAAGGAAGCGGATCTCATCCTGCGCGATGCGGAGCTCAAGTCTCGCAGCATCGTCAATGATTCGTACGCGGAGCGGCAAAAGGTACAGCGTTCCGTGCAGGCGCTGAAACAGAAGCACGAAGATTTGCGCTACCAGCTGCGAAAAATCATCGACACCTATGCCAACATTCTCGATCAGGATATCGAGGCTATCGAGGAATCGATTCAGATGGAAAGGGCAGAACCCGCTGATGTGCAGGCCGAGGCTGAAGAGACGGGAGTCGAGGAGGCCCTTTCCGGAAAGCCGCTGGATCCTCAGGCAGAAGTAAGGTCCGTCCCGGAGGCGCCTGTACCCGGCCGTCATGAGCAGACCCTTCACCTGTCCGGCGGAGAAAGCTCCGTCCTCGGTGGCGAGCAGGAAGATCCCTTTGCCGACGTGGAGATCGACACGGATTCCGACAAATTCAAGTGGTAGGGTGCTTTCTTCCACACCGGAAGGAACCCTCTTAAAAGTACGAGTTTCCCCTGGCGCCAAAAAATCGGAGTTAGCCGGCAAATCCGCCGGCCGGCTCAGGGTGCGCCTGGCGGCGCCGCCTGTGGAAGGCAAGGCCAACCGCGAGCTTCAGCGGTTTCTGGCGTCCGTTTTCGGGATCAGGAGAAACCGTCTGACGCTGGCCGCTGGCGAGCGCTCCCGAAAAAAAACAGTGCTGATGGCCGGCATGCCCCTGGATGAGGCGCGGGACAGGTTAAGAACAGCTCTCGGGGAGGAATAAGTTAAACATCTGACCAGGAGGCGGATTTTTTTATGTCCCCGGGACCGGCGAAAAAGCAGATTGAAAGGCTGAAAGATATCCAGAACAAGCTCAGGAGCGACCTGGAGCGCCTCGAAAGGGATGTTGATTCGGCCCAGCGTGAGCTGATCGAGGAATCAAACCGTGACGACCGGATGGCGGATGTCGCGGCGCTGGCAGCGGGAAGAGACATGGATTTGACAATGGAAGAGAACGCAAGGTTCATACTGAAGAAGGTGGACCGGGCTCTCAAGGCAGCCGAGTAGGGTAATTATGGCAGATGCGAAGCCTGCGGCAGGCGGATCCCCGCCGCGCGCCTTCAGGCCGTGCCATGGGCTTCCAAATGCGTTGAATGCAAACGCCGGGAAGAGGAGAGATAGAATTTGTTGCACGGGAGATCACCCCTGTTGTTTTTAATCATCCTGTTGCTGGTGGCTGCTGACCAGGCAACCAAGTTCCTGGTGCGGTATTTCCTGGACCCGGGCGAATCCGTTCAGGTACTGTCTTTTTTCAGCATAAACCACATCCAGAACCCCGGCATCGCCTTCGGCATGCTGGGCAATTACGGCAGCCTGATCGTCTTCGTCACCACAATGGTAGTGTTTATCCTGATAGTCGCGGCGATGATGGTCAGGAACGACGGCCATATGTTCTGGCCGCTCATACTGCTTGTGGCCGGCAGCTCCGGCAATCTCATCGATCGCTTCACCAGGAAAAGCGTCACCGATTTCATCGATTTCTCCTACTGGCCCGCCTTCAATCTTGCCGACATCTTCATAGTCACGGGCGTGATCCTGCTTATCCTGGCGCTGGTGCTGAGGCCCTCGAAGACCGGGGAATCGCCGCAGGCTTAAGCTGACTGGGCCAATGCAAAACCAACTGCGCATCATAGTCACTGGCGCCGACGCCGGCCAGCGGCTGGACAAGGTACTGGCCGCGGCCCCGGGCATCGGCTCGCGGGCCGAGGCCCAGAAGCTGATCGAGGCCGGCCCGGTGCTGGTCGACGGCCGGCCCCGCTCCAAGAATTACCGCGTCAGGGAGGGAGAGGCGATCGTCTCGCCGTTGCCCCGGGCCGAAGCTCCCGTTCTCGAGCCCGAGGAAATGAATCTCCGGACCCCTTTTGAGGACGAGTACCTGCTGGTGGTCGACAAGCCGGCGGGACTGGTGACCCACCCGGCCAAAGGCCATCCTCGTGGCACGCTGGTTCACGGCCTGCTGGCACATCAGATCAGGGGGGGTGAAAGCCCTCACCGGCCGGGCATCGTGCACCGCCTGGACAAGGACACTTCCGGCCTGCTCATCGTGGCCAGGGACGAGGAGACGCACCGCAGGCTGACCGGCATGCTCAAACGCCGCGCCATCGAGAGGACATATCTGGCTCTGGCGCATGGGCGCTTCGAGACCAGGGAGGGCACGGTGGAGGCTCCGCTGGCCCGAGACGCATCCCGGCGCCAGAAGATGGCTGTGGACGGCCGCCGCGGCCGCGAGGCGGTCACCCACTTCCGGGTGCTGAGGAGCTGGCCCGGGCCGGGCTCTGCCGCCGCGGCCGGGAAGGCTCCGGAGGACTTCTCCCTGCTCGAAATAAAGCTCGAGACCGGCCGCACCCACCAGATCCGCGTGCACCTGGCGGCCATAGGCCACCCGCTGGCCGGGGATCGCACTTACGGCCGCAAGCGGGACGTGCTTGGCATCGGGCGCCAGTTTCTGCACTCGGCCCGGCTGAAGTTCAGGCACCCGGTGACCGGCGAGGAGCTGGAAATCGAGTCGCCGCTTCCGGAGGACCTGAAGGCCGCGCTGGAGTCGCTTTCCCGGGATTCGGAAACAGTAAAAGCAACCGGCGGCTGAGGCCCCCTTCTTGGCCCCGGGACCTGGCGCATGCAACAATGTATGCATGCCGCTTTGTGCCCTGGCGCCGGCGGCTCCGGATCCGCCTGTTATGATATTTCCCGGCTGGCTCCAGGACGGGCAATCTTTCTTCGAAAATATCCGTTATGGGTAAACTGCCATGAAAAATCTGCAACTTCCCAGAATAGTCGTTTCGGCCCCGCATCGCAGCTCGGGAAAGACGACCCTTAGCATCGGACTGGGAGCCGCCCTGACCGGGGCCGGGCTCGCCGTGCAGCCATTCAAGAAAGGGCCTGACTTCATCGATCCCATGTGGCTGGCCGCCGCCACGGGCCGCGATTGCCATAATCTTGATCTGTTCATGATGGGCCAGGAGCGCATCATGGAATCTTTTCAGCGCGCCGCCGCGGGCGCGGATTTAAGCCTGATAGAGGGCAACATGGGGCTCTACGACAGCACCGACCTGGGGGGAAAGGGCAGCACCTCGGACATGGCCCGCTTTCTTCGGGCCCCCATCATCCTCATCGTCAGCACCCGGAACCTGACCCGCAGCATCGCGCCCCTGCTGCTCGGTTTTCAGCGGTTCGAGCCGGACATCGCCATCGCCGGAGTCATCCTCAACAAGGTTTCCGGTCCGCGCCACGAGGCCAAACTTACGGCGGCCATAGACCGTTACACCGATCTGGAGGTCGTGGGAGCCATCCGGCGCCGTCCCGAGATCGGCATAATCCAGCGGCACCTGGGCCTGAAGCCGGCGGCTGAGGAGCTGGGGGCCGAGGCGGTCATCGACTCGATCACCACCATTGTCGCCGAATCGGTCAACCTTGGACGGATCAGGGACATCGCCGGCGCCGCGCCGCCGCTGCCGGAGCTGGATATCCCCGGCCCCGCCATTCCCGCCCCCGCTGTCAGGATCGGCGTCGCCAGGGACCGCGCCTTCACCTTTTACTATCCGGAGAACCTCGAGGCCCTCCGCGCCGCGGGCGCCCGGCTTGTTCCTTTCAGTCCCCTGACCGGTGAGAGCCTGCCGGCGGTGGACGGCCTCTATATCGGAGGCGGCTTTCCGGAGGTCTTCATGGAGGAGCTCGAGGCCAACGCCCGGTTGCGGCGGGAGATCCGCCGGGCCGTCGAGGGCGGCATGCCTGTCTACGCCGAATGCGGCGGGCTCATGTACCTGTCACGGGCCATGTCCTGGAATGGCAGAGCCCATGAGATGGTGGGCGCCCTTCCCTGTGACATCGTCATGCACGAGAAACCCCGCGGCCATGGCTATATGGAGCTCGAGGCCACCGGCGCCGGCGGCTGGTTCGAGCCGGGGCTGAAAATCAGGGGACACGAGTTCCACTATTCAGAGATCGTGAACCTTGAAGACGTTCAGTTCGCCTACAGGGTGACCCGGGGCAGCGGCGTCGACGGAGAGCATGACGGCATCGTCCACAGGAACGTGATGGCCTCGTACACCCATCTGCACAGCCTGGGTTCGCCCGGCTGGGCCGAAGGTTTCGTCGAGTTTGTCAAGAAGATAGCCGCGGCTATCGCGTAAAACGGCTCCGATTGACATTCCGGGAGGAATTTACAACTTGTGCTTTCTTTCACATGTCCATAAGAAATAAATCCGGCGAATACCAGCCATTTCATGGTTTCTTATGAAATCCATAAAAAAATGAAAAAAACTATTGACAAGAGCTGCCGTCGGGTGTAAATTTCCTGTTATCCTACCCTAATATACCCTCTAAGGTATTGTTACTGAGGAAAGAGGTGTTGGGGCGAAGATGCACCGGCCTGTTTGACACGTTCCAGCCTCGATGATATCGTTCCCATGTTTTCGCGAAGGCCGGGAGGGACCAAGCCAAGAATGGCGGGGGGAGGGATCAAACGGGGGTACGGCTGGTAACCACTGCAAAGAGCCATCTTTGTAAACAAAGCGGGCACTCCATTCATAAAGGAAGAGGTGTCGGGTTTTGACTGTGCTATTTGTGATACTTGCTTATCTTGCGGCAACCGTTTTCATTGTTGGCCTCGTAGCCAAGGTGTGGAAGTACGCGACTACGCCGGCGCCTCTCAAGATTCCTCAGACTCCGGCGCCGGTCACTGAGACCGGCGTGCCGGGACGGATGCTCTCCGAGGTCGCGGTGTTCAAGAGCCTCTTCAAGAGCAACAGGGTTCTCTGGCTGGCGGCTTACCTGTTCCACATCGGTCTTCTCCTCGCGGTTATCAAACACTTCAGATTTTTCTTCGCAGGCATCGCAGCAGTTCCGGGACTAAGCGTTTTCACTACTTATGAGATGTACGCCGGCCCGATCATGGCAATCGGCCTGCTGTTTCTCCTGATGCTCAGGTTCGTGGTAGACCGGCACGCGTACATATCGGTGATGAGCGACTATTTCCTGCTGCTTCTGCTTGTCGGCATCGCCGTTACCGGCGTGATCGCCAAGCATTTTCTGCGGGTGGACCTCGTGCAAGTGAAGACTTTCGTCATGGGAATTGTATCCTTCAGCCCGCAGGCTTTTCCTGCCGAGCCAATATTTATCATACATTTCAGCCTGGTGCTCCTGTTGCTTGTGTATTTCCCGTTCAGCAAACTGATGCACGCGGCAGGCCTGTTCTTCAGCCCTACCAGGAACCAGGTTGACAATCCACGGGAGAAAAGGCTGGTGACCCCGTGGGCTGCGGAAACGCCGGCACAGGTGGAGGTGGTGGAAGAAGCACCCGAGACGATTTGATGAACGAGGGATTCATCAGTCAGGCTTTAGCTCACTCGTGAGCTGAAAAAAGTAAAAGACAATGAGTCAGGAGGAATTAGAGAAATGAGCTTTGAATTTGCCGGAAAGACTTACGAGACGGACGACGATGGTTATCTCGTCAACCTTGATGACTGGAGCCAGGATGTGGCCAGTTATATCGCCGAGATGGAGGGCGTCGATATGACCGAGGCCCACTGGGAGGTCGTCAACTTTCTGCGGGACTACTATCAGGAGTACAATATCGCTCCGGCCATCAAGATCCTCATCAAAGAGATGAAGAAGATGTTCGGTCCCGAGAAGGGCAACAGCGCATACCTGTACGACCTGTATCCCGCCGGGCCTGCCCTCCAGGCCTGCAAGATCGCCGGGCTCCCGAAGCCGACCGGTTGCGTTTAATCAGGCATCAGGCTTCGTTTAGGGTGTAATGCCGCCTGGATGCCGGCCGGACTTACCGCCGGCCGGCATCCAGGAAATCACAACAGGAAGAAGTGGTTGACGTTCTTCCTCGAGCAGGAAGGCAATTCGAAAGGGTGGGCAAATCCCTTTTTTATGCGGGAGTAGAAAAATCCGGTTTTTGTTGGCCGGAGGACGGATGATCGTGTCGCGAACGAGTCTGATCCCTCCGGAAGAAAGCAGAAGGCCACCAGGAGTCTTCTGTCTCCGAAAGGAAAGCATTAGATGGCAAATACCGAGGCAACAGCCACCGAGACAGAAGAAGAAAAAGTTTTGACCGATCTGGAAAAGGTCGGCGAGCCGAGGGCGCCGCGAAAGAAACCCAATGAGATAAACGCGGAGGAGCTCACGGGCCAGATCGAAACGCCCAAGGTGCAGCGGGACGTCGCCGATCACAAACCCTATCTCTGCAAGCCGAAATCGATGGAGAAGCTGGGCTTCCCCAGCGAGCTGCGCAGCGACTGGCACGACGCCGCCATCGCAAAGATGGGAGACCTGCTGAAGAAGTACAAGGCGCTGCAGGTCTACATGGATATCTGCGTGAAGTGCGGCTCCTGCACCGACAAGTGCCATTATTTCATCGGTACGCAGGATGGCAACAACATGCCGGTCGCCAGGGCCGAGCTCTTCCGCAAGGTCTACCGCAAATATTTCACCACCGAAGGCAAGATACTGGGCAAGCTGGCGGGCGCTGAGAGGTTCGACCTCGATCTGCTCGGCGAGTGGTACAGCTACTTCCACCAGTGTTCGCAGTGCCGCCGCTGCTCCGTATTCTGCCCTTACGGCATCGACACGGCAGAAATCTCCATGGCGGCCCGCGAAATCATGGACCATATCGGCGTGGGCCAGAAGTACACCAATGACATCATCGTCAAGGTCCACGAAGTGGGCAACAATCTGGGCATGAACCCCAAGGCGCTCGCCGCCACGCTGGAATCTACGGAGGAGGACCTGGAAGAGGAAACCGGCCAGAAGATCCGCCTGCCCCTGGATGTTGAGGGCGCTGATGTCCTGATGGTGACCCCCTCGGCCGACTTCTTCGCCTCGCCGCATGTCGAGTCGCTGCTCGGATACGCGAAGGTAATGCATCAGGCCGGCATAAACTGGACCTTCAGTTCCACGGCGTCGGAGGCCGGTAACTTCGGCATTTTCATCGGCAACTACGGCCAGATGCAGAAAGTCGCCTCGCGGGTGCAGAAAGCGATAGAGGAACTCAGACCCAAACGGCTGGTGGTCGGAGAATGCGGTCACGCCTGGAGGATCGCCTATTCCTTCTGGAATACGATCATCGGCCCCTTTGGCTCGCTCGATCCCAATTATCCGCGGCCGCAGCACATCTGCGAGTTCACCCTCGACCTCTACAACCGCGGCGCCATCAAGTTCGACAAGTCCGCCAACGACGATCGGGTAGTCACCATGCACGACTCCTGCAACGTGGCCCGCGGCGCCCGCATGGGCGATCAGCGTGGTGGTCAGTTCACCATCCCGCGGGAACTTATCAAGGCCAGTTGCAATCGTTATGTCGACATGGATCAAGATACGATCATGGAAAAAACCTTCTGCTGCGGAGGGGGCGGCGGTCTGCTAACCGATGACCTGTTGGAGCTGCGCGTCCAGGGGGCGCTGCCCAGAATGCAGGCGCTGCACAAGGTAAGGGAGACCCACGGCGTGAACTTCATGGCCTGCATCTGCGCTATCGACAAGGCTCAGTTTACCAAAGTGATGCCCAAGTACGGTATTCCCCTGAGCGTCTGCGGCGGAGTGCATCAACTGGTGGCAAGCGCGATTGAACTGGGGGCCAAAGAATGAAAAAAGCCGTAATCGCAACGCTGGTTTTCCTGGTGATAGTCACTCTGCCGTTCATCGTCAACGCGGCACAGGGCAACATAGGCAAGGTTGAGACGAAAGCGGACCTGGAAGAGCGTATCAACCAAAATCCGGAAGAGCTCGAGAAGCGCGACGGAGAGACGCGCTGCGTCGAGGAGACCGAATACATGCGGGTCAACCATATGAAGATCCTCAAGGAAGAGCGGGTCAATTACGTGCGCTACGGGGAAATCAACGAGCAGCACAGCATCAAGGGATGCTTCACCTGCCATGATTATGAAAACTTCTGCGCGGAATGTCACAAGTACAATGGCGTCAAGCCCGGCTGCATGACCGAGAACGGCGGTTGCCATTCAACCGACCAACCCGATTATCCCCGTCCGGAAGTCTAGCAGGGCGGGCGGCTCTTACTGGAAAACGGGAGAAAGAGTTTAGACGATGGGAACAGACTCGATTGATAGAAGGACATTTCTCAAGATGGGCGGCCTGCTGGCGGCGGTGACGGCCGCGACTCCCGCCTCGCAGCTTGTCCTGGCCAAGGCGATGGGTTCTGCCGGCCCCAGGACGAAGCTGCAGTATGCCATGGTCGTCGATTCGAACAAGTGTGACGGCTGCAGGGTCTGTGAGGACGCCTGCCGCCGGGAGAACAACGTACCGCTGTACGGTGACCAGAGATACGATATTTACTGGATCAGGGTGGCGCAGGCGACACCGCACGAGCTGCCGGGAGCTGAGGAGCGAAACGTGCCCCTGCTTTGCGTGCACTGCGAGGATCCTCCCTGTGTGCATGTGTGTCCTACCAAGGCTTCATTCGTGCGGGAGACCGACGGAATCGTGCTCATCGACGAGCATAGGTGCATCGGCTGCCGGTATTGCGTGATCGCATGTCCGTACCGGGCCCGAGCCATCACCTTCAAGAACATCCCGGACGAGATGTGGACGAACCGCGAGGTTCCCAAGCTGATGCTGGGGGTGGCGACCAAATGCACCTTCTGCGCCCACCGGAAGCTCGATGAGGGAGAATTGCCGGCATGCGTCGAGGAGTGTCCCATGAACGCTCTCACTTTCGGCAACAAGAACGACCCCTCCAGCGACGTAGCCCAGATCATAGCCGAGGAGCGCGTCACGGTGCTGAGGCCAAACCTGGAAGTAAAACCCAACGTGTTCTACCTGGGAGTGTAGGCTATGGCAAAGTATTATTTCTCCACAATCGAAGGCAAGAGTCCCCGTTACTGGACGTGGGTCGTCTTGCTGGGGCTGGTGGCCCTGGGCTGGCTGGCCGCTTCTACTATCAGGTTCTACACTGGATTTCATATCACCGGACTTAGCAACTCTGTCACCTGGGGCGGCGCCAAGGTTATTTTCGTGCTGTTCGTCGGCCTGAGCGCCGGCTCGCTGATGATCTCCGGCCTGGCGGTGCTGTTCAATCAAAAAGAGTACAAGGTGCTTTCGAGGGTGGCGGCCTTCAACGCGGTGCTGTTCATGGTTGGGGCCCTGGCAATACTGATCTCCGACTGGGGCCGTCCGGACAGGCTGTTCCTGCCGTTTTATAACATCAACCCGCGGTCGATGCTGTCGCTGAACGCGTTCATCTACTCTACCTACATGACAATCGGCGTCCTCTATCTGTGGGCCCAGTTCAAGGAGAGCGAGAAGTTCGCCAAGATTCTGGGCATCGCGGCGGTGATCGCCGCTCTCTTCGTCCACTCCGGCACCGGCTTCATCTTCGGCATCATCAACGGCCGCGACATGTTCTTCTCGTCGATGACGCCTCTGGCCTTTGTTGTCGCGGCGCTGTCTTCAGGAACCGCGCTGGCGATGATAATGCTGCATCTGACATTCAAGTACACCGACCGGGAGATAGACAGGAGGTTCTTCCTCAACCTGAGCAAGATCATGCTGGGGCTGATCATCTTCGTGATGTATATCGTTACCATCGAACGCCTCACCCACCTTTACGCTCCGGAATTCCAGCATGGTGAGACGTTCATCATGTTCGGAGGAAATTTCCTGAACTTTGTTCTCTGGGGCCAGGTATTTCTGATAGGACTGATCCTGCCCATAATCATCCTGCTCAATCCCGGCACCAGGCAAAGGATCGGATGGATACTTGCCGCGTCGGCAATGCACGTGGTAGGCGTTCTCGGCGAGCGCATCCTGTTCATCATTCCGGGCCAGGTGCTGCCGCAGCCGATCCTGCCCGGTTATGAGGTCACCAGCGGTTTCGGGGATGGCGTCGTCTGGCCGTACATTCCCCAGTTCGTCGAATGGATGCAGTTCGTTGGTATCTTCTCGCTGATCGGCCTGGTGTACATAGTAGGAATAAAAGTATTGCCGCTGCTGCCGGTCGAGGGCGTGTATGTAAAGGAAGCGCACGCCGAAGAGCCGGCAGAGGAAGAAGCGGCGGAGAGCGTGGGACCGGCCGAACCCGCGGCGGAAGGCGCCTAGGCACAGCCACCTTGCCGGCGTGAAAGTCAGTTCCATCGATTATCAGGGGAACTAAGAAATCATGTTCCCCTGGAGCAATAGCAAACAGTAATGAGCGGCAAAAAATAATCCCGACAAAAGGAGATTAGGAAATGGCAGACGATCTCAAGATCCCACTCTTGGAGGAGTTGGAGAAGGGACCCTGGCCCAGCTTTGTCAGCGACATCAAGTCAGTCGCAGACAGGAAGCCGATGGCCGCGGACCTGCTGCGCCAGCTCGAGAAATCCTACGAGGACAAGAGAGGCTACTGGAAGCACGGCGGCCTCGTGGGCGTCATGGGCTATGGCGGCGGCGTCATCGGCCGCTACTCGGCCCTGCCGGAAGACTTCCCCGGCGTCTCGCACTTCCATACGGTGCGCGTCAATCAGCCCTCGGGCTGGTTCTACACCACGGATGCCCTGCGCGAGATTGTTGACATCTGGGACGAGCATGGCTCAGGTCTGTTCAACATGCACGGCTCCACCGGTGACATGGTCCTCCTGGGCACCAGGACCGAAGAGCTGGAACCCACCTTCCGGGCGCTCACCGAGAAAGGCTGGGACCTGGGCGGTTCCGGGTCCGACATGCGGACGCCAAGTTGCTGCGTGGGTCCGGCGCGTTGCCAGAATGCCTGTTACGACACCATGGACATGACCTATCAGCTCACGCAGAACTATCAGGACGAGCTGCATCGCCCCATGTTCAACTACAAGTTCAAGATGAAAATGTCCGGTTGCCCCAATGACTGCACGGCGGCCATCGCCCGTTCCGACATGGCGGTCATCGGCATCTGGAAGGACGACATCAAGGTCAACCAGGAAGAGTTCGCCAAGTACTTGGATGACGGCTTCAACGTGCAGGAGTTTGTCGTCGAGAAATGCCCCACCAGGTGCATCACGGTTGAGGGCAAGGAAATCAACATCGACAACAGCAACTGTGTCAAGTGCATGCACTGCATCAACCGCATGCCCAAGGCGCTGGCTGTTGGAGATGACAAGGGCTTTGCCATCAACATCGGCGCCAAGGCTCCCATCGTGGAAGGAGCTCTCTTCGGTTCGGTCATCGTTCCCTTCATGAAGATAGAGGACGGGGATTACGAGGAGCTGTATGACTTCATTGACAGAATGTGGGAGTTCTGGGATGAGCACGGCACCGCGCGCGAGCGCATCGGGGAATTCATCGAGCGCGTCAGCCTGGCCACCTTCCTCGAAGGTATCGAAATGGAGCCCTCGCCCAAGATGGTCAAGGCTCCGAGGGACAATCCGTACATCTTCTACGAGGAGTACTTTGCCGAGGAAGACGAAGGCGAAGGCGAAGGCGAAGAGTAATCTGAAGAGTTCATTCTGAGGCGCGAAGCGCCTAAGAATGTCGACGAGATTCTTCGCTTTCACTCAGGACGACAAGCACACGACAGGAGGTCTGGAATAAATGGCAACCGAAGCTAAGAGAGTAACGGATATAGGTCCTCCTCATTACGAGAAGTTCCTGCATCCGCTCATCAAGGAGAACTACGGCAAATGGGAATTCCACGAGACGCTGGCGCCGGGCGTGCTGGCTCACACCGGTCCCAACGGCACCATCTACTCGGTGAGGATGTCCTCGCCGCGGCTGGTGTCCTCGAATTTCCTGCGCATGGTCTGCGACCTGGCGGACAAGTATGCCGACGGATACTTCCGCTTCACCAGCCGGAACAACGTCGAGTTCCTGCTGGCCAACAAGGATAACATCGAACCGCTCAAGAAAGAGATCGGCGAGAAGGGCTTCCTGGTGGGTGGCACCAACAACGCCATCTCCAACGTCGTCCATACCCAGGGCTGGGTGCACTGCCATTCGGCCGCGACCGACGCCTCCGGCCTGGTGAAGGCGGTCATGGACGAGCTGGCCGAATATTTCACCACCGAGAAGCTGCCGGCCAAGCTGCGGGTGGCCGTGGCCTGCTGCCTGAACATGTGCGGCGCCGTCCACGCCTCCGACATTGCCATCCTTGGCCTGCACCGGACTCCGCCGAGGATCGACCACGAGACGCTGCCGAACCTCTGCGAGATCCCGACCACGGTGGCATCCTGCCCCAACAACGCCATCCGGCCCACTTCGGTCGAAGGCAAGACCACCGTCAAGGTGGATGAGGACAAGTGCATGTACTGCGGCAACTGCTTCACGGTCTGCCCGGCGATGCCGATGGCCGACCCGCTGAATGACGGCGTTTCCATCTGGGTCGGCGGCAAGATCTCCAACGCCCGGACGGAACCGAAGTTCACGAAGCTGGCGGTGCCGTTTATCCCGAACAACCCGCCGCGCTGGCCGGAAGTCACCAGCAAGGTCAAGGAGATCGTCGAGGTCTACGCGGCCAACGCCAAGCCATTCGAGCGCGTGGGCGAGTGGATCGAGAGGATCGGCTGGGAGAAATTCTTCGACCTGACCGGCATCGAATTCACCAAGTATCACCTCGATGACTTCCGTCACGCCGGCACTACTTACAGAAGGTCAATTCACAACAGGTACTAGGAGGAGGTTCCCGCTATGGGGGATATTTCCACGGAGCAGCTGGCGGAAGAATGCCTGGCGATAGTCACGGAGAACGCCGGCAAGAAGAAGATAAAGGCCGGCGATCTGCAGAAAGCCATGGCCGCCAAGTACGGCGACCAAGTCGACAGGAAGGACGTCAAGGCGGCCATCAAGGAGCTTATCGACTCCGGCAAGTGTGTCTACGGCTATTTCGGCGGCAGTTCCATCGAGCTTCCGCATGTGGAAGGCTCTGCTAACGATTAATCGTATCGCCTTAGGCGTTTCGCACCGGGCGGTATGGATTTGATATGGCGCGGGGAACGCGAATGATCATGTCCCCCTGGCAGATTGGCCGGGGGGCACCAGGAATCATGTCCCGGAGAACAGGAGCCAGAATCATCTGGTGCGATGAAGCCTGAGAAAAGGAGAAACGTATGGCAGTAGTTTTAAAGATAAGAAAACGTGAGATCGGGGCAGCCAGTTACAAGCGTGGCGCCGAAGGTTCTCATCTGCGGCCGGTTTACAAAGCCAAGATGCCTCCGTGCCAGAATGCCTGTCCCAGCGGCAACGACATTCGCGGGTTTCTGACGATGATTGCCCAGTCCGATGATTTCAAGCGGACCAACGAGGAATCCTCGGAGAGGGCGTGGCGCCTGCTGAGCGAAACCAATCCGATTCCGGCTATTATCGGCCGCGTCTGTCCGCATTTCTGCGAGACGGACTGCAACCGGAACGCCAAGGACGAGGCAGTCTCGATCAACCAGGTCGAGCGCTTCCTGGGCGATTTCGCCCTGGAGAAGAGCCTCAAGCATGAGAAACTCAACGACGAAACCAAGTCCGAGAAGATAGCGGTCGTGGGTTCCGGTCCCGCCGGTCTGTCCTGCGCCTTTCAGCTGGCCCGCCGCGGCTATCCGGTGACCATCTTCGAGGCGGCCCCCAAGTCTGGCGGCATGCTGCGCTACGGTATTCCCAGCTACAGGCTGCCGGAGGATATCCTGGACGCGGAGGTGGCCAACATCGCCGATCTCGGCGTTGACATCAAGTACGGCACCAAGGTCGGCAAGGATATTTCCTTTGAAGACCTCCGGAAAGATTTCGACGCCGTTTATCTCGCCATCGGCGCCCAGGAAGGCTGGGTGCTGGGGATTGACGGTGAGGAAGGCGAAGGCGTCATGAACGCCCTCGAGTTCCTGAACCAGGTGAATTCAGGTCAGGAGATGGACCTGAAGGGCAAGAAGGTGCTGGTCATCGGCGGCGGCAACAGCGCCGTGGACGCGGCCCGGGTCTCCTGGAGGCTGGGCGCGGAGCCCCAGATCATCTACCGCCGCACCCGCGAGGAGATGCCGGCTGAGGACGAGGAGATCGAGGACACCCTTGCCGAAGGCATCAACATCGAGTTTTTGCTGGCCCCGGTCGAAGTCGTCCGTGATGGCGGCAAGGTCACGGGCCTCAAGGTCCAGAAGATGGAGCTGGGCGAGCCGGATGAGTCCGGGCGCCGGCGCCCCGTGCCGATCGCGGGCTCCGAGTACGTGATCGACGCCGACATGGTCATTCCGGCCATCGGCCAGGGCGGTGACTTCGAGGGCCTGGACCAGTTCAAGGACGAGAAGGGCTGGATCACCGTGGACGAGGCAACCGGAGCCACCAGCGAGGAGGGCGTGTTCGCGGGCGGCGACATCACCAACCGGCTGGGCACCGTGACCGAGGCCATCGGCCTGGGCCGCCAGGCGGCCAACGCCATCGACTACCACATCCGTGGCGAGGAGATCCCCAAGGAATATCCTCCCAAGGTGGTCAAGTCCGACGATATGGCGCTGCATTACTACAAGGAACATCCCCGCCTGCAGAAACAGCACATTCCTGTCGAGGCGCGCGCCGGCAACTTCGCCGAGGTGGTGTCCACCTGGACGGCCGACGTGGCCGCCGAGGAAACCACCCGCTGCATGAGCTGCGGCATGTGCTTCGATTGCGGCAACTGCTATCAGTTCTGCTCCTACAACGCAGTCAAGAAAATGGATCAGCCCGTCGAGGGCGGCGACCGCTACGTTTTCGCCCTGGAAACCTGCGTAGGCTGCTCCAAGTGCGCAGAGGAATGCCCCTGCGCATACATCGACATGGGTTAGGCGACCGGTCCGGCACGGACTCGCTGGCGGACTGATATACAGAAACGGTTATGAACGGCCGCTCCTTCAGGAGCGGCCGTTTCCT
>JACUUL010000017.1 GCA_014859345.1 Thermoleophilia bacterium | reverse complement strand
CTGATCTTCCTCTTTTTTTGTCATGAGTGTTGCTTTACTTATGCAGAAATCAATAACCCCTTAGAGCAGTTGTCCCTCCTGCTTTAGCGCGGTATCCTCATAGATGTCATGACCCACAACCGCATTGACAGAGAACTTCCCGTCCTGCCTGAGACGGCCTGCAGATATCTCTACAAGGACAGGGCCCAGTACCGCACCGCCCGCGATATCTGGATCTGTGTCAAGGATGACCGCATGAGCGAGGTTCCCCGCAAAAAAGGGCAGAAGTGCCTCAGCGGCAAGTGGTGCGAGCGTTGACGGCCGGCTGCCGTTGTCTTTTCATTCAAAGCGTTCCTTGTTCCAGGTGAAAAACCATTTCTCGCGCTTTTCCCGTTGTTGGCTCCGCCCTCAAGCATCAGATACCTCGTCGACCGCGGCTTTTGCGGAAATACAGGTTAATCTCGCGGCCTCCTCACGAGATCACATGCCGGGGGGGGGGGGGTCGTCCGTCACAGTTTCGGTTCAACCTTTGACTCGTATAACAATCTTTATTCGATCCTCAGGACCCTCGCCGCGGCTGCGGCGATTTGATATGTTAGGGTCATCGCGGCCGCGGCTGCGGCGAACCGCTCATGCTTCTCATAGGAAACTGCAAACGGAGGCCCTGAATGGCGGCGAAATGCCCGATGGACAGACTTGAAACCATGCTTCTGAGCACTGATGGCTCTGAGTTCAGCCAGGGCGCGGTCAGGACGGCGGTGAGCCTGGCGGGGAGATGCTCGAGCAGGCTGATAGCGATGACCGTCGTTGAAGTCCACGAGGTGTATGTGATCGAAGCCCCCGAACTGGTGCAAAAGGAAGTGGACAGGGCGACAGGCAGCGTGCTTGCTCAGGTAAAGAAGGCGGATAGCGCGGGCATAAAGTGGGAACTTGTAGTCAAGGTCGGGGACGATCCCTGGAGTCTGATCATCTCCGAGGCTGAGAGGAACGGAGCCGAGCTCATTGTCATGGGGCGGCGGGGCCGCACCGGCCTGGCGCGGATGGCGATGGGAAGCGTCACCGCCAAGGTGATTGGCCATGCCCCGTGCAATGTTCTGGTCGTCCCGAGAGAGGCGGATATCGAATGCGGTACCATAATCGCGGCCACCGATGGATCAGTTTACGGCGAGGCCGCCATCCGGGAAGCGCTGAAGATGGCGGCTGTCTGCGGCAGCCGCCTGGTTGTCCTTTCCGTCGCTGAATCCGACTCTGACCTTCAGGAGGCGGAGACCATAGCCGCAGCCGGGAGGCAGGCCGCAGAAGGGGCCAATATCGAGTCCGAAGCATTAACCGCTTCCGGCAAGCCGTATGGCGTGATTCTGTCGATGGCAGAGGAAAAAAACGCCGATCTGATAGTCATGGGCTGCCGTGGCCGCACCGGCCTCTCCAGGCTGTTGATGGGCAGCGTCGCCGAGCGCGTGATCGCGGAGGCGCAATGCGCCGTGCTGGTAGCATGCGCCTCAGTGGCCCAGCCGGAATAATTTCCGCTTATCCGGGGAATCACCCTGGAAATGATTTTTGTCATCCCGCACAGGGTTTTCACCTCGGGCATAGGATTGTCATCCTGACACGGGTAAAAAGCGAGGGGACAAATGGCCAAAAAAATCCTGATACCTACGGACGGTTCCGAACAGGCCAAGGACGCCAGCAGATTGGCGCTTCAAATGGCAGGAAAGCTGGGCCTGGATCTGATCGCGCTGCGCGTGGTGGACGTTGAAAGATATGCCTCGGAGTTCATGGCCGTGCGTGAAGCGGTGAGCGCCGAGCTGGAGGAGCAGGCCCGACGCATCCTGGAAGAGACTTCAGCCATCGCGCGGGAAGCCGGAATGGACATAGATACTCAGGTCCGGCATGGTGACTCCTCCCGCGAGATAATCCGCTTCGCCCAGGAGCACCCGGATGTGGTCCTGATTGTCATGGGCGCCAGCGGGCGCCGGCGCCTGGGCCGCCAGCTCATCGGCAGCACCGCCGAGCGGGTTGTCCGCCAGGTTGGCCGGGACCTGCCCTGCGCGGTAACCATCGCACCCAGCGTGGTGACCACCCCGGAGGCGAGGCTCGAGTTCTAGCTTGCCGTTTGCGAGACGAACACCGGACAGGCGCTCAGGCCTATTACTTTCTGGGCAACGCTGCCCAGGAATATCTTCTTCAGGCCTGTCCTGCCCCGGTTTCCCACGAATAATATCCCGGCTCGGCCCCCGGCTGCCATCTTGCTGATCTCTTCGCCGGGATCACCATGTAACAGCTGCGTGCTGATGACGATGCCCTCAGCCCCCGCTTTCCGTCTGGTATCCTCCAGGGCGGTTAAGGCCTTTTCCTCCATTTTTGCCACCACCTCCGGCGCGTCCGCGTAGGTCTCGGGATAGATGTCCACGACGGAGACAGCCTGCAGGCGGCCGCCGGTTTCCCTGGCAAACAACAACGCCTTGTCCAAGGCGGCTCTGCTGTATTCCGATCCATCGGTCGCGACCAAAATATTGTCCCAACTGACCGATGCGTTCCGGGGGATGACCAGGACGTCAGTGGGAGAATGAACGATGACCTTCTCCGTGACACTGCCCATCAGCATCCGCTCCACGCGGTGCAGGCCCCGGCGGCCCATAACAGTGAGCGTGCAGTTCTCCCTAACCGCCAGGTCCACGATCTTCTCGTAAGCCTCACCCTTTACCACCTCGATGTTCACCCGGCCCGCATCGGCCAGCGTGATCTCCCTGGCGGCGTCCGCCAGCTCATCAGCCGGTCCGCGCAACAGCGCCTCTAGGTCGCTTACTCCTATCAACTCCAGGTCTCCGTCATATGACGGGACCACCACCACGACCTTGATCCAGCCATGCTCAAACCCGGCAAGCGTCTGCGCCAGTGCGTTTCGGCTGGATTGCGAGCCGTCAAAGGCGACGAGTATCTTGCTGTAGTTGCCCAAGTCAGGCGCCCCTCGAAGCAGCCACTTCCTTTTCCTCGATCCTGGCGCGGATGATTCCCTTGATCATGGCGCTGGAGATGATACCGCCGGCAACAGCAAGGGCCGCTATCAGAGCCCAAAAACTTATGGTATTGAGTAAGTCGGCAGTTCCGGAAGAGACGGAGATCATTCCCAGTTTGTTCATGTATACGGGCACTTTGACTCCTCGGCTTACAGCCACGATCAGCATGACCGCGGCCATGACAAGCTTGATGGTGTGGTCCCTGACGTAGGTCGTTCCCAAGGCGCCCAGCTGAACGCCCAGCAAAGAAGTTGCCAGGATCAGCAGGGTCAGCCTGATGTCGATCAGTCCGCTCAGGGCCCACTGCGTGGAACCCCACAGGCCCATAACGAAGGCCACCAGCAACTCGGTCGCGCTGGCTACCACGGCGGATGCCCCAACTATGTATATCATCCCGGGAACTCCGATGAAACCGCCGACCGCTATAGTAGCCGCCAGCAGGCCGGTGGCGAATCCGATCGGCACAGTCACCCACAAGGAGAGAACGACATCCGCCTTCTTGAAGTGAATCATGGGAGGGATTTTAATCTTTTGCATGGTTAGCGCCAGCCTGGGCTTTTTCTCCCCCGCCTCGCCGCCCCGCGCGGATTTAAAAGCGTCGCGAAGAACTATGCTGCCCACAATCACCAGTATCACTACAAATACAAAGCTCACGTACAGGTCCGAGCCGCTGCTGCCCCACTTGTCCAGGATCATCTTCTGGACCCGGATGCCCAGCTCCACGCCAGCAATTGCCGACCCGGCCATCATCAGTCCCAGCTTGACATCGACCTGGCCGTAGCGGAACCTCTTGTAGGTGCCTACCATGGCCTTGGGGAATTTGTGGCACATGTTGCTGGCCACGGCCACAGCTCCGGGGACACCCAGCGACATCATGCTGGGAGTGAGCACGAAAGCGCCTCCCGAGCCGATGAATCCGCTCAGCAGACCGCCCACAAACCCGACGATCAGCAACGCGACCAGCGTGCCCGGCTCCAGGCCGATGAACATGACCGAGATCTCGGTGACGACTTGCTCGCCGTCATCATTGCTGAGCGAGACCATGACCTTCTTGTCCAAATGCACGTCTTCCACTGCAAGAGGCTCATCCAGCCTGACGGTTATGGGCTCATCCCGGTCTACCGGCCTGAATTCGGCGGTACGGTTGGCTGTATCAACCTTGATAAACTCGCCCTTCTTGGCGTCTGAAGGAGGCGCCCCCTCGGCTAAAGCGGCCGGGGCCAGGACCAGCATCGCAATTATTGCCGCCAGTATCGCTACGATCCATTTTTTCAATTTCCATCCATCTCCTTTATCAAAATCCACTTGTCAAGTGTTTTTATTAATGGGATGACCCCTTTGCAGAGATGCGCGCGATCGTCAGCAGGCCGCTGCAGAAGGCTCCATGCACGAAAGAGAAATAAAGAGCCGTGCCGATCGGCAGGAGCGCATAAGCTCCGCCCTTGATGAAGTAATCTGTCACCAGGCTCTGGTTTGCTAACAGAAGGTAGTACGATAAAAGCGATATTATTCCCAGTATCGTCAGCCTGACGTATGATTTTTTTCCTGCGGTTCTGGTCAAGACTTCTCCTTTTTGTGTTGATCTTCAGTCGCTTTTTTCAGATACTAGCGTTAGCGGACATCCCAGATGCTTCCAGACGCCGTCGAGCCAGTTGCCACCTCGGGGCGCGCAGTCTTTTTTCAGTGTGTGAGTGGATTCGATGACCACACAGACCAGATCGCGCCGGTTTTTGGTGTGGCTTAAAGTCGCATCCCGGAGGCAGCCTTTTTTACGGAACGCCCTGAATCCCACAGACTGACTGCGCGCCCATTCTTCACACTGCTTTAGCGCCTCCCCTGTCATGACATCTCCTGCAGTCAGGACTTCCAGATCGGCACCGGTCCTCTGGGCGATATTGATCGCGTGCCCGAGTGACTTGGTATCCGTCTCTTCGCCGGTGAGCACGAGCAGTACTTTCTTGCTGCCCTTGAGAAGCTCCCGGGCGGCCTCTGGCTCCCCCGCTTCCGCGAAGGAGGAGGCCGCCATCAGGTCTTCGAATTTTTTACCCAGCTTGCCCACTCGGTCAGGTTCGCGGCGACGTCGCGGCGCTCATGCCTTGCGCGGGGAAGGAAATATCCTCCTTCGCCTGCGCGTCTCTCGCTTCCGCTTCAGTACAGGCGTGCTGTCCTTTGCCTTTCCGGATTCCGGAATTGCCTCGGCAGCCATCTGTCTGGCGGTGTCGAATTCGCCTTCCTCGGCAAAAGCCGCCGCCATCAGCAGGTTCTCCAGTCCTTGCATCAGCTTCATGTTCACTACCTCCTGGCCGGTTTGCTGCCGGCCCTCTCATGTGTACTCATATTTCATATAGCAATAACCGTGCCAAGAGGCGCAGCTAGCACTAAACCCCTTAAAAAGGGAGAAAACAGGGCTTAAAAGCGCATTGAGAAGTCATAAGTGATGCATTATGCAACGGTTTGTGAGGGTTCCGTGAATTCTATAACGACCCGAGTGTTGCACAAATATCTGGAAAGATTGCAAAATGCAATATTTAGGAATAGTATTGATTACATGAAACTCCGCACCAGAAGTCTCCGCCAGAAAATTTTCTTCGGATATGTGTCCGGCGTGGCGGTGGTGTTCGCATTCGTGCTGCTTAGCTGGAATAACCTCAACAACACTCAGGAGATGGTTTCCTCAGGCGAGGCTGTCTCCAGTTTTTTTGACGCGACACTGGAAATAAGGCGGTTCGAGAAAAACTTTTTTCTCTACCGGACAGGCGAGGACTACCGGGAGCTAAATGGCTATATCAGGGAGGCACAGGATCTACTGGGCCGGAAGGAGTTCTATCTCTTCACATCCCCGGAAGTGGTAGACAACTTGAGCCAGGACCTCAGAGATTACAGTGATTTACTGAAGACCGATGCCGGCATCATCGATCCGGTGCAAAAACAGGTCCTGGAAGGACAGATACGCGAGAAGGGCAAAGACATCGTCACCACGGCCGAGATGATCTCCAACGACCGCGATGTCATCGCCGGGAACTACCTGCAGTCGGCCAAACAGCAGGTTATCTCCGGAGTGGTCCTTATCCTGGTGGCCGGCTTGGCCGGCGGCCTCTTTTTCTATGACAAGGCTGTCAAGCCGCTGTCGGTTCTGGAGAAGCATATGCAGAGGATTGCCGACGGCGAATTCTCGCTGATTCCCGCCAGGTTCGACGACCGGGAGCTCGTCTCTCTCAAGGCGGCTTTCAACAAGATGCTGATCGAGCTGCAGGAGCGCCAGCAGTATCTGGTGGAGTCGGAGAAGTTCGCTTCCCTGGGGACGCTGGTCTTCGGGGTGGCCCATGAACTGAATAACCCTCTCTCCAACATCTTCACCTCCAGCCAGATCCTCAAGGAAGAGATGAGAGACGATAATCTCGAATACAAAATGGAACTCATCGACCAGATTGAGGCCGAAACAGCCCGGGCCCGAGACGTGGTGACCTCCCTGCTCGATTTCTCCCGAACGAAACAGAATGGGACTTTCTCGCTGGACAAAGCCATTGATCAGACGATTCGCTTCATCAAGGCGGAGATCCCCGCCCAGATCCGGATCAGCACCGCCATGCCTGAGAACCTTCAGGTTTACGGGGACCGTCAGCAGATCCAGCAGATGATCCTGAACCTGATCAAGAACGCCGTCGACGCGATCAAGGGCGAGGGAACCATCTCCATTTCCGCGTCGCGGGCGGGCGAGAAAGGAGAGATGGTGGAGATCCATGTGCGTGACAACGGGGCCGGCATGGGGCCTGAAACGCTCTCCAAGATATTCGACCCATTCTTCACGAGTAAGAAAAAGGGATACGGGCTGGGCCTTTTCGTCGTCCACAATGTCGTGGAAAAACACGGCGGGATCGTGGATGTGGACAGCCAGCCCGGCATGGGGACCACGTTTATCATCCAATTACCTGCCCGGGAGCCAAAAACATGAGAAACAACGGACGCATTCTGATTATAGAGGACGAACAGGCAGGCCTGAAGAACCTCGAGCACGTGATGAAGAAAGAAGGATACGAGGTGACGGGCATGCTCAGCAGTGTGGAGGCTTTGAGGCTGCTGGAACAGAAGGAGTTCGACGTGGTGCTTACTGATCTGAGAATGGAAGAGGCCGACGGGGTGGAGGTCCTGGAGAAATGCAGGGGCCTCTATCCGGACACGGAGGTGATCATGATCACCGCGTATGCTTCTGTGCCCTCGGCGGTCGAGACCATGAAAAAAGGCGCCTACGACTATATCGCCAAGCCCTTCAAACTGGACGACGTTCGCCGGGTGGTCAAATCCGCAGTCGAGAGAGTCGGCCTCCGGAAAGAGGTCGCGCAGTTGCGGAAACAGCTCGAGCGTTACGAGGGCAAGGTAAAAATCATCACCCAGAACGAATCAATGCGCCGGCTGCTGGAAACTGCCAACCAGATCGCGCCAACGGACTGCAACGTTCTGATCACGGGGGAATCGGGGACTGGCAAGGAACTACTGGCACGATACATCCATTTCATGAGCAGAAGGGCAGAAGGCCCCTTCCTTGCTGTAAACTGCGGCGCTTTGACCGAGGAGCTGCTGGCCAATGAGCTTTTCGGCCATGAGAAAGGAGCTTTCACCGGAGCATCCTCCTCCAAAAAGGGGCTGATAGAAGCGGCTTCTGGCGGCACCCTTTTTCTGGACGAGATCACAGAGATGTCACCAGGCATGCAGGTCAAGCTGCTCAGGGTCATCCAGGAAAGGGAACTGCTGAGGCTGGGAAGCACAACGCCGGTCAAGGTGGACGTCCGCATCCTGGCCGCCTCCAACCGCGATCTTCACGAGTTTACAGCTGAGGGGAGCAGTTTTCGAAAAGACCTGTATTACCGGCTGAATGTGATCTCCCTTAACATTCCTCCCCTCGCCGAGAGGCGCGATGACATCCCCTTGCTTTGCCAGTACTTTCTAACGAAACATTCCGCGCTCATGAAGAAGGATGTGCGAGAGATTGCGCCCGAAGCAGTCGGCCTGCTGGTAAATTACGATTTTCCCGGAAATGTCCGGGAGCTGGAGAACGTCATCGAGAGAGGCGTGGCGCTGGCAAGCGGCGAAGCCATCGAGATGGCGCACCTGCCGGACGATCTTCGGGATCTTGATATCCGGACATTCAGAAAAAAGGGAAGCCGCTATCCGTCGCTGGAAGAGCAGGAGATTGCGTATATCAGATGGGTGCTGCAGGCGACCGGAGGCAACAAATCGATGGCGGCCAATATCCTGGGGATCGACCGGGTTTCGTTGTGGCGCAAGCTGAAGCGGTACGGCATGGGAGAGAACCAGGCCGGGACCTGAGCGGTTTGGATTTCGCGACGTCTTCGTTTCCAGAATGAATTAGTGCGGGAAACCGGAAACTGGAGATACCCAAGACATCATCGTTGAGACTTCCCGGGCGCGGTTAACAGAAGGATCAGCCCCAGGACGCCAGACGCGAGCGAAGCAACCAGGATGCCAACCTTAGATGCGTCAAGCATCTCCACGTCGCTGAAAGCCAGGATGGCGATAAACAGGGACATGGTGAAGCCGATGCCGGCCAGGCAGGAGGCCCCGTGCACGTGGCGCCATGTGACTCCCAGGGGAAGGCTGCCCAGGTTCAGGCGAACCGCGACCCAGGAGAACAGCGTTATGCCAATCTGCTTGCCCAGCACCAGTCCGGCGATGATACCCAGCACCACGCGGTCGCCAAGCAGCAGCTGGCCGAAATCTCCCTCGATTTTGACCCCGGCATTCGACAGCGCAAAAACAGGCACGATCACGAAGGCTACCCAGGGATACAGGATGCGCTCCAGGCGTTGCAAGGGCGCCTCCAGGTCTCGGCTGGCCGCCTCCAGCTCGGTGAGCGCGACCTGGCGCTCGGAGTTTTGCAGGATATCGTTTTCCCAGCTGCCAGCCTTCTCGAAATCAGCCAGCAGATTTTTTCCCACCCGCACGAATTCACCGGCGTCAACATCCAGCCTGGAGGGGATGGTCATCGCCAGCATCACTCCGGCTATGGTTGCGTGCACACCCGACTCGTGAACCGTCAGCCACAGGCCGAATCCCAGAAGAAGGTAAACCCAGATCGCCCGGATGCCCATCTTGTTGGCGGCAATAAGGATGCCGAAGATAATCCCGGCTGCGGCCAGCGCCAGCCAGGAGACGCCCCCCGTATAGAAAAGGGCGATGACCAGCACAGCGCCGATATCATCCACAATGGCCAGAGCCACCAGGAAAATCTTTATGCCGAACGGGATTCGTCTGCCCAGGACGGCCATTACGCCAATGGCAAAAGCGATATCGGTGGCCATCGGTATTCCCCATCCATGTTGTCCCGGCTGTCCCAGGTTAAACGCCAGGTAGATCACCGCCGGCACCACCATGCCTCCCGCGGCGGCGAAGATCGGCAGAATCGCCGCTTTCCGGGAAGAAAGCTCGCCGGCCAGGAACTCCCTCTTTATCTCCAACCCCACAGCGAAGAAGAAAATAACCATGAGGGCGTCATTTATCCAGAAATGCAGGGACTGCTCCGTGATAAAACTGCCCAGTCCCAGGGTCAGGGGATTCTCCCAGAGATGGAAATACGATTCGGAAAAGCGGGAGTTCGCCCACCCAAGAGCCACGACCACCGAGATCAGGAGCAGGATGCCTCCGGAAGCAGCCGCCCGGAAAAAACGCTGGAACGGCCGCGCCACGTACCGGATGGGAGCCGGGGTGGTTTTATGGAGATTGAGTCGCTTGCTTTTCACGGCAAGGCAAATATTATCAAAACCGGTTGCCAGTCGTTCGCGGAGCTTTATGGCGGGAAGCCGGCGTCATACAGCCGGTCTTTCTGCACAGCCGCTTTTACGGTTGCCTTGCTGAAAGTGAGAAAGAGTCAGAGGAGAACGACAGCGCCGCGCGATTCGCCAGGGCAGCAACGCATGCTTCCAGCGGCATTTTTTGTCAGTTGTCGACTGGCGGCATGTCTTTCTCTTCCTTGCCCGCCCTCAGTTCGTAAAGCGCGTGGCTCAACATGCGGCACAGGAAGTCCTTTTTATCAACCGGCTTGACGAAGTAATCAAACGCGCCCATCGCCACTGCTCTCGGGCTTTGTTCCAAGATGGAGATTATTACCACCGGGATGCCCCTGGCCGCCGGGTCTTCCCGCAGACGTTCCATCACCTGCCAGCCATCCAGCTTGGGCAACAGGATGTCCAGGGTGATCGCGAAAGGCTGAAGCCGACAGGCAAGCTCGACCGCCTGCTCTCCGTCATATGCGCGGGCAACCCTGAAATTTGCCTCTTGAAGCCAGGTGGAGATCAGATCGCTGGTCTGGGGATCGTCCTCGACCACCAGCACCAGCTCCCGGTCGCTGCCGCTTTCAGGATCGATACGGGGCGCGGTTGCAGGGGCGGCGCCGGTTTCTGTGCCTGCCTGATGCCCGCTCTCAGCGAGCGGCAGGGAGAAAGAGAAAGTGCTGCCCTTGCCGGGCTCGCTTTCCACCCATAGCCTGCCGCCATGCGATTCCACGAGTTTCCGGCTGAGCGCCAATCCCACTCCCATCCCTCCGTAACGGCGGGAATCCGCGCCATCGAGCTGCTCGAACATGGAAAAAATCTTTTTTTGGTCTTCAGGACTGATGCCGATGCCGGTATCCGCGACGGATATCTCCATCAAGCCGCCATGCTCCCTGGCTGAGAGGGTTACCCGGCCGCTCTCCGGAGTAAACTTGATGGCGTTGCTGACCAGATTGTAAAGAACGCGTTTTATCTTCCCCGGATCGGCGGCTACCGGTGGCAGCGAGGCCGGGATTTTTACATCCAGCAGGACGTGTCGCTGTGCGGCAAAAGCGTGGCCCAGCTTGCGGATGTCCTCCAGAAGCCGGGAAATCGAAATATCCTGCACCTTCAATTCGGTGTCGTCGGTGCTGATCCTGGACAGGTCCAGGATGTCGTTGACCAGTCTGAGCAGTTGCCTGCCGCTGGTTTCGATGTTGACAAGATATTGCAGGTTGCGGCCGGACTCGCCCTCATCATCCTGTTCCAGGAGCATGTCGGTGAAGCCCAGGATCGCGTTTAGGGGTGTTCTCAATTCGTGGCTCATCACCGAGAGGAACTCTGACTTCAGCCTGTTCGCCTCCAGCAGATTCAGGTTCACCTGGCGCAGATTATCGCGTGATTCCTCAAGATTGTCGGCCATTCTGTTGAAACTGGTGGCCATGACGCCGACTTCGTCATCGGAGGTGACCTGCACGCGCTGGCCCAGGTCCCCGCCGGCTATCTCCCGGATTACCGTCGCCACCCGTCTCAGTGGATTTAGGACCGCAACCCTTAAAGCTCCGGCCAGCATGGCCAGCACCAGGAAAAGGCCCGGAACCAGCGCCAGCGCCATAAAAGCCTTCTTGTCGTTGATTGTTTGCTGCACGTCCTCCATGGAAGTTGATACCAGCACAACTCCCTGGATGGGACCGGGGCCGTGGCATTGCTGGCAGGCAGCGTCATTGGGAAGGGGCTTGACCTGCACCATGTACCGGGTGCCATTGCGCTCCTCTACGCGGCGGCTTCCGTCCCCGGTTCGCAGCGCATCGCGGACCTGTTCCGAGGGCTGGTTCCCGCCGTTGCCGCCAAATGCCTCGATACCCTCGTTGGAATAAACCCGGATGCGGTCGACCTGGCGGACATTGCGGAGGTTGTCGATGCTCCTGACGGCGGTGGCCCCCTTGCCCGTGAGCATGATGTTCTCGATGCTGTTGACTACGGAAGAACTGAGGATATCGGTGCTCTCTTCCTTCTGGGCCAGAAGGGCTTCTGACTCCTGCCTGATGTCGATGATGGCAAAAACAGCAAAGCCAACCACCAGCACGGCGGCGATTACGCCCAGAATCTTGGCTTCCAGGCTTCTTTTGAAAGGATTTATCACTCCGGCACCACCCGCTCGGAACTTACTTTTCTACACTTGCCTTATTCGGTTCGCAACCTGCAGGTCCTGGAAAAAAGCAGTCAACAGCGGGGCATATTGCGGTCATATAACCGACGGCGGAGCAGCCCCCTTTAACCTCCAATGGATGTAAAAGGACGGCGACTTTGGTAAAATTGCCGCCCTGAACATGGATAAGGCAAGTATAACACAGCGATTGCTCGAACTATGCGGCGACCAGAAGCGCATCTCCTGAACCCGGGCGAGAGAGCTGGCGCGGGACGCCGGCCTGGATTATGCCGCGATAGGGGCGCTCTGCGATGAGCTGGACATAAGGATACACAGCTGCGAGCTGGGCTGCTTCTGAGCAGATTCAGACACTGCCGCTGCATAGGCAGCCGGCCGGTGTTGACTTGTGTCTTGATGGCGCTGTATGCTCCTGCTTCAGGGATGCAACTGGCGGCCGGCGGAGCGCCGCGCGGAAGCATTCCGGCGGAGCAAATCCGTTGATGACCGGTCGGATGCCTGGGCCAATGAACAGGGGCTCGGGTTTTTTGCTTTTCCGGGCTGTGATTTTTCAAGGAGGATCGTGTGAAGAAGAGGGTTTTATCGAGAGGATCCGCCGCCGCGGTTCCGATTCTGGTCCTGCTGTCAATCCTCGCATCCGGATGCGGCGATGGACAGGCCGGCGGGAACAGCACATCGGATATCATCGTCGCCTCCACAACCAGCACCAAGGACTCGGGCCTGTTTGATGTCCTGCTGCCGGCTTTCGAGCAGGCCTACCCTGACTATCGCGTGAAAGTAAACGCGGTGGGCACCGGCGAGGCGCTCAAGCTGGGCGAGAAGTGCGACGCGGATGTGGTGCTGGTCCATTCGCCGGAGGCGGAAGAGAAGTTCGTGACCGATGAATTCGGAACGGAACGGCGGGAGATCATGTACAACGAATTTGTTATTGCCGGGGCGGGCGCCGACCCGGCCGGAGCGGATACGGCTCCCGATGCCTCGACTGCGTTTAGCCGGATAGCCCAGACCCGGTCCGGTTTCATCTCACGGGGCGATGAATCCGGCACCCACAAGGCGGAAAAGAAGTTGTGGGTAAAAGGAGGCGTGCTGACGCCTTCAGGGGTCTGGTACCGGAGCACCGGGCAGGGAATGGGGGAGACGCTGCGCATCGCCGACGAGACCCGGTCATATGTCCTGGTCGATCTCGGTACCTGGCTGTCCATGAAAGACAGTTTATCGGGAGGAGTGATTGTGCTGCTGGAAGGAGATCCGGACCTGTTCAACCAGTATGGCGTAATTCCTGTGAACCCGGAGAGATGCCCGGCTGTCAACGCCCGCGGCGCCGCCGCTTTCGCGGACTGGCTGGCGTCGCCGGAGGGCCAGAATATAATCGGCGAGTACGGACAGGAACAGTACGGGCGGGCGTTGTTTACACCCAACGCGGCACAATGATAACGCATTTGGAAATACGAAAAGATACGCCATGTTTCTTGACTCCATCAGACAAGCGCTTGGCCTTTTAGCTTCAGCCGAGGTCTGGTCCATCATCCTGCGGTCCGTGGAGGTGTCTGGAACCGCTGTCGCTGTGGCGGCCGTGATCGGCATCCCGCTGGGGGTGCTTATCGGCCTGGCCCGATTCCCCGGCCGGGGCGCCGTGGTCGCTGTCATCAACACCGGCATGGCGCTGCCGCCGGTAGTGGTCGGCCTGATTGTGTTCATGATCCTCTCCCGGTCAGGCCCTCTGGGATCACTACAACTGCTCTACACGAAGCAGGCGATGGTGCTTGCCCAGCTGGTACTGGCGGTGCCGCTGGTTCTGGGCATCACGGTCTCCGGCATCGGCGGCATCCCCCGCGAGGTGCTCATGCAGGCAAAATCACTGGGAGCCGGCCGCCTGCAGTTGGCGCTGGCGGCCTTGAACGAGGCGAAATTGACCTTGGTGCTGGCGATTATCGCCGGCATGGGGCGGATCATCGCCGAGGTGGGAGCAGTCATGATGGTGGGAGGCAACTTCAAGGGCGAAACGCAGGTGATGACCACGACGATACTGGAAGAGGTGCGCAAGGGGGAGTACGCCCTGGGGCTGGCCCTGGGGATCATCCTGCTGACTATAGCGCTGGCGGCTAACGCCGTCATGTCGCGTATCCAGGGAGGGGTGATGACCAGGTGAGTGATAACCAGGTCGCCCAAACGAACGGTGCTGCCGCGAGCCCCCTGCTCAAGGCAGAAGGCCTTTGGCATGCCCGCGGGGGCCGGATGGTCCTGGATATCCGGATGATCGAATTCTTCCCCGGCGAGACCCTGTGCCTGATGGGCCGCAATGGCGCCGGCAAGAGCACGCTGGTAAGCATCCTTAACCTGCTGGAAAAGCCATCCCGCGGCACGGTCCTGTACGGCGGCGAGAGGGTTGGTCCCGGGAGCAAGGCGGCGCGGCGGCGGATGGCCGGGGTCTTCCAGCAGCCCCACATGTTCGCGGGCACCGTGGAAAGCAACGTGGCTTACGGGCTCAGGATGCGACGCGTGCCGGCCGCTGAAATCGAGCGACGCGTCGGCGCCGTGCTCGACGATCTGGGAATAGAGCACATCCGGAATCATGACGCGCGCAGCCTCTCCGGCGGGGAAGCCCAGCGGGTGGCGCTTGCCCGCGCGATCGTGCTCAAACCCGAGGTGCTGTTCCTGGACGAGCCCGCCGGCAATCTGGACCGCCTGGCGAGGCAGGATCTGCACCGGGACCTGCGCCGCATAGCCGTGCAGGAGAATACCACCGTAATATATGTCACCCATTCTCCGGAAGAAGCCCGGGCCGTCGCCGGCCGGATCGCAATCCTGGACGGGGGCAGGATCAGGCAAATAGGCAGGGCGCGAGAGGTTTTCGGGTCTCCCGCAGACGATCTGGTGGCCCGGCTGCTGGACCGGGAAAGCGCGGATTCAAAAAGACTGGGCCACATCGGGCGAAAGGCCGTTTAACGGGCGGTTTCTTTCACCAACAGCGCTACTTGACAGCGAGAAAAACGCGGAATATCGTAAATAGCTCAAATTACATAATAGTTCTCCGAGCTCTTGCATCTAAGGCTTTAGAACGAAGCTATGGGTAAGCGCCGACAGGGTTTGACTGGAAACGGTCAGGCCTCCCGTTTTTGGAAAGGAGAATATGCATCGACGCTGGCGTTCGCCAAGAAGGCGCGAAGGTGGCGGCCGGGTGCGCACATCTCCCTTTCGCTTCGCGGGGAGATTTTTGTTTAGGGCCAAGGAACAGGTGACGCCATGGTGGATTTTTCAATAGCGATTCTGGCAGGGGGAAAAAGCCGGCGCATGGGTTCCAACAAGGCGCTGCTGGCCCTGGGCGGCCGGCCGGTAGTTACCCACGTGATCGAATCGTTCCGGCCCCTCTCTGATGATGTATTCATGGTGGGCGGCACAGCTTCCGACTACGAGGAGTTCGGGCTGCCGCACGTGGCGGACCAGTACAGCCTGCGCGCCTCGATCGTCGGAATCTACACAGCGCTGGCGGCGGCCCGCCACAGCCACTGCCTGGTGGTTTCCTGCGACATGCCGTTTGTCCCCCCCGGACTTGCCGCCGGCCTGGCGGCTGCGGCTCCCGGCCGGGACGCCGTGGTGCCTTTGTCGGAGAAGGGCCTCGAGCCCCTCTGCGCGCTTTACTCCAGATCATGCGCGGGCGCCCTGCGCCGTCAGATAGAGAACGGCGAGCTGGCCGTAAAGGCGGCCCTGGACAGACTGAATGTGCACCAACTGGACGCCGGCAGGGCCGGCGGCGGATTCGACCGGGATTCTTTTTTCAATCTGAACACCAGGGAAGACCTGCGGCAGGCGGAGCGCATCCTCTCTGCCCGGGCTGGAAAACCGGCGGGATCGCCTGCTGAAACCGCGCAAAAAGGGTCGGACTTGCCGTTTTCAGGCAAACGGCGCCCGCCCCTGGTCTGTTTTGTGGGCAAGAAGAATTCCGGCAAGACCACTTTCCTGGAAAAGCTCGTGCCGCTGCTGGCATCCATGGGGTTGAAGACCGCCTTCATAAAGCACGACGTGCACGGCTTCGAGATGGACCGGGAGGGAACCGATACCTGGAGGATGGCCCGGGCCGGCGCCCGCGAGGTGTTTATCTCCTCGCCGGAAGCGATGGCGGCGGTGAGGCGCGTCGATGCCGAGCTGTCTCTGGAAGAACTTTACCGGCAGGTTAACGGAAGCGTGGATATCGTGCTGGTCGAGGGCTTCAAAAGCGCCGGCGCCGACCGAATCGAGATCTCCCGCAGCGGGCGCAGCCGCACTCTGGCCTGCCGGGAGGAGGACCTGGTGGTGGTGATATCCGACACCCCCCGGGCTGCCTGCACGGTGCCGGTATTCGGCCTGGATGACGCAGACGCCGTGGCCCGGTTCCTGGTGGAGCGCTATCGGCTGCATCTTGACGCGGTTGAGGAGGGGTGCTGATGGCGGCTCTCCACGGCAGGCGGGAAGAAGCATCCTCCCGGGGTGGACCGGGCGGCGGCCGGGTGATCGATTACCTGCGCGTCTCCATAACCGACCGCTGCAATTTCCGCTGTGTTTACTGCATGCCCGCAGAAGGCGTCAGGTTTAAGGACCACTCCCGTATCCTGACTTATGAGGAGATCGTCAGGTTTACCTGGGCGGCTGCGGACCTTGGCATCACCCGCGTGCGCGTCACCGGGGGCGAGCCGCTGGCCCGCAAGCAGAGCCAGGACCTGGTGGCGATGCTGGCTGCCGTTCCCGGGGTGAAGGACCTGGCCCTGACCACCAACGGCTACCTGCTGGAGGAATACGCCGCCGCTCTGAGGGCGGCGGGCCTGTCGCGCATCAATATAAGCATTGACAGCCTCGATCCTGACAGGTTCTCCCGCATCACCCGGGGAGCCCGCCTGGAGAAGGTGCTGGCCGGTCTCGAAAGGGCTCTGGAGGTCGGCTTTAGTCCCGTCAAAGTCAACGTGGTCATGCTGGACGGCATCGAGGATGACCTGGATGAGTTCGTGGCGGTATGCATGGAGATGCCCGTGCATGTGCGCTTTATCGAATTCATGCCGGTCGGCAGGCGGCGGGGAGGCATCTGGAAATTTGTGCCCCGCCAGCGGGTGCTTGATGCGCTGGGAAGATATGGTGAGCTGTCGCCCGCGCACTCCCCCCAGGGAGGCGGCCCTGCCCGGTATTTCCGGTTTCAGGGCGCGCGGGGGACGATCGGCTTCATCAGCTCCATGAGCGACCATTTCTGCTCGGAATGCAACCGCCTGCGCCTGACTGCGGACGGCAAGTTGCGAAATTGTCTCTTTTCTGACAATGAAATTGATGTCGTGCCTTATATAAACGGTGACATGGAGGAGCTTCAGCAGGTGATCCTCAGATCCATAAACGGAAAGAGGTTCGACCGCCTCGGCGAGGAGTCCGGCGGCCGCACGATGGCCCAGATCGGAGGATAGCGATGAGCGAATTTTCACACCTCGACACAGAAGGCAAGGCGCGGATGGTGGATGTGGGCGGCAAGCCGGTGACGGGCCGCACCGCCCGGGCGGAGGGGCGTGTCACCATGGCCCCGGAAACCCTGCGGCTGCTTCAGGAGCAGGCTCTTCCCAAGGGCGACGTGCTCTCGGTGGCGCGGGTAGCCGGGATTATGGCGGCCAAGGAGACTTCCCGCCTTATCCCCTTGTGCCATCCGCTGAGCATCGAGCACGCGCAAATAGATTTCGAGATCGACGCCGAGGCCTCTTGTGTGGAAATAATCGCCTCCGTCAGCCTCTCCGGCAAAACCGGTGTGGAGATGGAAGCCCTGGTTGCGGTTTCCATGGCTGCCCTCACGATTTATGACATGTGCAAGGCAGTGGACAAGGGGATGGAGATCGGCGGCATCAAGGTAACCGAAAAAACGGGAGGCCAATCCGGCGCGTGGAGGGCTTAGAACCTCGACCCGGACACCCCTTTTCGGGGGACACAATACCAACCCCTTTTCGGGGGACACAATACCAAATAGTTTCGGAAATATCTGTATTTAGTATTGTGTCCCCAAAATAAATAGACCTGACAACAAGAAAGGGAACGGACAGCATGGCCAGGATAGTTTCGGTTAACATCTCCGACGCCAAGGGCGAGCGCAAGCGGGCGGTGGGACGGGCTGAGCTAAGGCCGGAGCACGGCATCAACGGTGATGCTCACGCGGGCAAGTGGCATCGCCAGGTCAGTTTGCTGGCCCGGGAGAGCATCGACAAGATGACAGACAGGGGGCTCGACGTCGGGCCCGGCGATTTGGCCGAGAACGTGACCACCGCTGGCATCGACCTGCCGGTGCTGCCGATAGGCACGCAGTTGAGGCTCGGCAGAGTCCTGGTTGAAGTCACTCAGATCGGCAAGAAGTGCCATAGCCGCTGTAACATCTATTACCAGGCGGGAGATTGCGTGATGCCCCGGGAAGGGATATTCGTCAAGGTGCTGGAACCTGGAGCTGTCGCCGCGGGCGATGTTATCGAGGTAATCGAGGAATAGGTGTGGCATGAGCTTCACGGCCGCGGTGGTCACCGTCAGCGACAAAGGCTCCCGGGGCGAGCGGGAGGATAACAGCGGCGACACCCTGGAGCGGCTGCTAAAGGAAGCAGGCGCCGAAACGGTGGCGCGCGAGATCGTCGCCGATGAGATAAAGGAAATCGCCAAAGCCCTGAGGCATTTCAGCGAAAGGGGTGGGGCCGTCGACCTCATCGTTACCACCGGCGGAACCGGCCTCACTCCCCGGGATGTCACCCCCGAGGCGACCCTGTCGGTAATCGAACGGCAGGCCCCGGGCTTTGCGGAGGCGATCCGGGCCGGCTCCATGCAGATCACCCCCCGCGCCATGCTCTCGCGCGCAGTCAGCGGCATCCGCGGCTGCACCCTCATCCTCAATTTCCCGGGCTCTCCCAAGGCCTGCGAAGAATCCTTCGCGATTGTCCGGCCGGCGCTCGGGCACGCCCTGGAGATGCTCGGAAGCACCGGCGGGGAGTGCG
Source organism: Thermoleophilia bacterium (assembly GCA_014859345.1). Classification (GTDB taxonomy): domain Bacteria; phylum Actinomycetota; class Thermoleophilia; order BMS3ABIN01; family BMS3ABIN01; genus Kmv30. The sequence goes on along the minus strand of JACUUL010000017.1, from coordinate 18,986 downwards.
CCCGGTAGACATTCAGGGGCAACACGGTCGGGAATTCGGGCGCACGAACCTCATTTCCAACGGCTTGCTGATGGATCAAACCTGAAGGAATCATGTCTCCGCATTTCTCGCGGAGAAAGCCCTCCTCCCCCGGATTTCAGGACGCGACCAGGCGGGGATGGGGTAGAATAGCGCCGTGGATAATGACACGAAACCATCCCGGGAGATCGCCGGGCGGGCCGAGGAGTTGCGCGGCCTGATCGAGCGGCACAACTATCTTTATTACGTGCTCGATCAACCGGAGATCAGCGATGCTGAATACGACCGGCTGTTCGATGAGCTGAAAGAGATCGAGGATAAGCATCCCGAACTCGCGGCACCGGACTCTCCCACCCGGCGGGTCGGCGCCGAGCCCCTGGCGGAGTTTGTCCAGGTGCGGCATCCGCAGCCGATGTTCTCGCTTTCCAACGCCCGCAACGAGCAGGAGCTCAAGGACTGGCACCGGCGCGTCTCCAGGCTGCTGGCGGAGAAAGGCATGGATCCGGAAACGGCTGCTTACGTCACCGAGCCCAAGATCGACGGGCTGGCCGTCTCCCTGGTGTACGAGGAGGGCAGGTTGGCCCGCGGCGCCACCCGCGGCAACGGCGAGATCGGCGAGGATGTGACCGCCAACCTGCGGACAATCCGAGCCATCCCTCTCCATATCAGGAAGAAGAAAGGCGAAAAACCGCCGGCGCTGGTCGAGGTGCGCGGCGAGGTTTATCTGCCGCTGGCGGCTTTCGCGCGCCTCAACGAGGAGAGAGTCGCCGCCGGGGAGCCGACCTTCGCCAATCCCCGCAACGCCGCAGCCGGCTCGGTGCGCCAGCTTGATCCGCGAGTGGCGGCCAGGCGCCCCTTGAGCATCTGGTGCTACCAGGTCGGGTATACGGTGGGCCTGGAAATCGACTCACACTGGCAGGCGCTCGAGTGGCTCAGGCACCATGATTTCAAGGTCAACCCCCATGTTTACCGACATGAGACCTTCGCCGACGTCATCGAGGCCAGCCGCGCCTGGGAGGACCGCCGCGGCGAACTCGATTACGACATTGACGGCACCGTGGTGAAAATAGATTCCTATGCCATGCAGAGCGTGCTGGGGGTGGTGGGACGGGCTCCGCGCTGGGCCATCGCCTTCAAGTTCGCCCCCAGCACCGGCATGACCCGGCTGCTTGAGATCGGCATTAACGTGGGCCGCACCGGCGCGCTCAATCCTTTCGCCATCATGGAGCCGGTGGAGGTCGGAGGGGTTACCATCAGCAAGGCCACCCTTCATAACGAGGACGACATCCACCGTAAAGACATCCGGGAGGGGGACTGGGTGGTCGTGCAGCGCGCCGGCGACGTCATCCCCCAGGTGGTGGCGCCGGTGACCCAGAAGCGCACTGGCCGCGAGAAGGTCTTCCGCATGCCCGAGCGCTGCCCTTCCTGCGGCACCGGGACCGTGCGCCCGGCGGGCGAGGTGGTAGTGCGCTGCCCCAACAAATCGTGTCCTTCACAGATAGTAGAGAGCATCAAGCATTTTGTCAGCAAGGGGGCCATGGACATCGACACTTTAGGCGAACGTCGAGTCGAGGCGCTTTACAGGCCAAGGGACCGGGCGCCGCTAATCAGGAACATGGCGGATCTGTATTTTCTCAAGAAAGAGGAGCTTGTAGGCCTTGAAATTTCCAGGTCCATAAATAAAAAGACCGGCAAGGAAGTAATTCACCGTCTGCAGGAAAAAAGCGTCGCCAACATCTTCCGGTCCTTGGAAAACTCCAAGTCCCGGCCCTTCCACCGCGTCCTGTTCGCACTGGGCCTCCGGCACGTAGGCTACATCAACGCTCAGCTGCTGGCGTCTCATTTCCGCACCATCGACAGACTGATGGGCGCCTCCGAGGAGGAGATAGCCGGGGTGGAGGGCATCGGTCCCATCATCGCCGAGGCTGTCCGTGAGTACTTCGAGGAGCCGCACAACCGGGAGACGGTTGAACGCCTGCGGCAGGCGGGACTCCGGTTCGAAGAGGAACACGCAGTGAAAGCGAAGCAGCCCCTGGCCGGCAAGTCATTCGTGCTCACCGGCGCGCTCCCGGCCATGAGCCGCGCTCAGGCCAAGGAAAAAATCGAGGCTCTGGGCGGCAAGGTCTCCGGCTCGGTGGGAAAGACGACCGATTACGTGATCGCCGGGGAGAGCCCCGGCACCAAACTCAGGAAGGCGCGTGAGCTCGGCAAAACCGTCCTTTCCGAAGCGGAATTCCTGAAAATGATCGGAGAATGAAAAGCCCCCGGACCGGGGGCCTTCTTATCTCAAGGAGTTGTTTGCCTACTCCACCGGAGGCGTGTCAGTCGCTGGATATCCCAGCTTCGAATACTCCTCTTCGATCCACTCCCGGATCTCCTTTATATCCTTGCCATTATCCTTCAGCCGGATCACGTCCAGCGCGATATCCACTCATAAGGGTCAGCCGAAGGCATGGTCGTCGTACAGCACATCGTCGCCATTCCTCGACTTCACGAAACAATCCAGATTGCTGACATGGCCAAAACGATCGTCGCCGCACCCGCAGTAGCAGGGCACTGCCGCCAGGTATTCAGGATGGTCAACCGCGAACTGGTAGGCCTTGTCCGCTCCCTTGGGCGCCTGGGGGGAATAGGCGTAATCAGGAATCTTGATGCCGGATCCGTCCGAGCCGCCGTTGCCGCCGCTGCTTGCCATGACGGCTGCCGTGATTCCCGCGCCCAGGCCTACGATCGCGATGATCAATATGGCCAGCAGAAACCCGGAGGGCCGGCGGGAATTGCTTTTCTGGGAGGATTCTTTCCGCTTATTGTTTCGAGACTTTTTCTTCTTGACAGCCATGCTTCGTTAATTTTATCACAACCGGCAGATTCAGGCCTCCGCCCGGCGCCGGAAGCCGGCTCTCGCGCTTAGTCGCAGGGTTCGATCAGATGGTGGTCGCTGATCTGGCAGTAAGGCCCCTCGACATTACACGACACAGATTCCACCTCGATGGTGGAGTGGGTGATATGGAAGTCACATCTGAGCATGTGTTTTAAATTCCTGATGATGCGGCTGCTCTCGCTCACCCTGATGTCCTCGATGAGGATGTGGCAGCTGAGCGCGTAGATGCCTGAGCCCAGGGTCCAGACGTGCATGTCGTGGACGCCCAGCACGCCTTCTTCCCGTATCATCGCTTCGACTGCCTTGTCCACATCCACGGTGCGGGGGGACGCCTCCAGGAGTATTTCCAGTGTCTCCCTGATGATCCGCCAGGCGCCCCAGAGGATCGCGAGACCCAGAAGCACGCTTACCAGGGGGTCGGCCGGGTACCATCCGGTAATTATAATCACAAGGCCCGCTACGATCACGGCAGCGGACGCGGCGGCGTCGCCCAGCAGGTGGAGCACGGCGCTGCGGATATTGAGGTCCTCTTCTGCCCTGCCGTGCAGAAAATAGACAATGAGCAGGTTGGCTGCGAGGGCAACGATCGCGGCTATCAATACGAGTGTTCCGCCGACAGGCTGCGGATCCAGTAACCGCTGGTATGCCTCGTAGAAGATCCACAGGGTAACCAGCACCAGCACCAGCGAATTGACGAGCGCGGTGAGGATGCCGGTGCGGTGATATCCGAATGTCTTGAAGGCCGAGGGCGGTTTTTTGGCCTGCGCCAGCGCGAACCAGGTGATGGCGAGCGCCGAGATGTCCGTGGCGCTATGCAGGGCGTCGCTGATCAGGGCCAGGCTGCCGGCGATTATGCCGGCAATGATCTGGATAACCACGATGACCAGATTCAGCGCGATGCCGGCGATCAAGCCGGGCACTATGCCAAGGCGACGGGACAGGTTGAGACCGTGGGAATGACCGGCATGGCCCGCCTGGCCGCCATGGTTGTGGCTGCTCATCTTCTTCCTCTCATTCCTCCCTGGCCTCCCTGATTGCCTCGAAACCCTCACGGATCACCAGCGGCAGCATGGCCAGCGCCGCGGCCGGATCGGCCCAGGACCATCCCAGCGCCGCGTTTAGCACCAGACCCGCCAGCAGCACCAGCGAAAGATATGAACACATCCATGTCTCGACAGCATCGGCCTGCAGCGCCCTGCTGCCAAGCGCGCGGCCCGTCCGCTGTTTTAAAAAAGCCAGGGCCGGCATTATGACCAGGGAAACCGCCGCCAGCACGATGCCTGGCATGCTTTCGGCAGCCTCGTGTCCCGTTATCAAGTTATACCCGGCTTCCAGCAGTATGTATAGAGCCAGAACGAAAAAGGTGATTCCCACGATAAACAGGGCCTTTTTTTCCCGGGCTTCGTGGCCGGCCTCCGCCGCGCCGGACCGGGGCTTGAGCTCCCGCTTCAGCCTCCAGAGCACGGCGGTTCCGGCGGCTACTTCGATGAAGCTGTCCAGGCCGAACCCCACCAGCGCTATGCTGCCCGCAACGACGCCCGCCGCCACGGCGATAAAACCCTCGATGACATTGTAGCCGACAGTGAAGTATTCGAGCCGCACGCCCTTTTTAAGCAGCGCGGAGCGATGAAGTTTTTCCACTGGTTCCGCTTTCACGTCATATCTCCGTTATGCCGGCCAAAAACCATACAGCAGCTATTCTGACATCAGGGATACGCGATCGGGAAGGCGGAACAGACGATCAGGCAGGGATGAACGGAAAAAAAGCGGCCGAGCAGGGAACCCGAGCGGCAACCGATGTTAATAAACTGTGACAGTCACCGTGCGCACGCCCCAGGCGATCGCCTCGCCGCAGGGCAGCCAGACATCGATCTTGTTACCCCTGATGGCTCCGCCGGTATCGGCGGCGATCGCATCGCCATAGCCGGAGACATGCACTCGGCTACCCAGGCGAATAACCCCCGGGTCTACCGCTATTACGCCCCGGCCAGCCTGCATGCCTGTGGCGGTGGTGCCCTGCAGGCAGTAAGCGGTGGCCGTCATGTTATGAGTGCCGCCGCCTGAAGGGGGAGGAGCATAGCCTCCGCCGCCGCCGGAGGGCGCTGAATTGCTCTGGATCTGGCTCATTCTTGACTGAATCGCCGCCGCTTCCGTCTGCAGCTGAGCCAGCTGATCCTGGTTATCCCGCATCTGCGCCTCTATACCGGAGACGACCCGCTGCTGCTCAGCCTGCGCAGCAAGGAGGCTGTCCTGCGCCGAACCCAACTCTTCGATAAGTGACGCCAGCTCCTGCTTTTTATCCGAGAGAGAGACCAGCCTTGCTTCCACGGCTGTCCGGGACTCCTCAATGGATAGAATCAGCCTACGGTCTTCCTCCGCTATCAGGCTTATCAGATCCATCCGGTTCAGAAAATCGCTGAAATCACCGGCGCTCATGACGACAGCCAGAAACCCCATTTCGTCGCTCTTGTAGGCGCCCTGGAGCCTCTTTTCCAGCAGGCTCTGCTGGCGGGCCAGTTGAGCCTGGACTTCTTCGAGATACTGCTCTTCAGACTCGAGTTCGGCCTGGACTTCTTCACGGCGCTGGCCGGCTTGCTGGATTGAAGCGGTATGGTGGTTGACCTCGCTGTCGACAGCTACCATGTCGGCGAGCGCCTGGCGGTAGCTGTCGTCGAGCACGCCGGAGCGCGCCTCGAGGCCGCTGATCTGGCCATCCAGCTCTCCGGCGGGCGTAGCCGCCGCGGAGGAGATAATTAGGAGTGAAAGGGGAATTACGGGAAGAAAAAGAAGAAGCTTGGCCAGGAAAGTTGATTTCAGTTTTCCTATCTGTTCAAGGAATACTGTAAAAATAACTTCCTCCAATGTGAGCTTGACATTTGCCCGGGAAGGTGCCGATCCCCCACCACGAGGCATTTTTTACCTTTAAACAAAGACATCGGATTCCAGAAAATGCTGCAATTCGCACTATTTGCCCCACTTATAACAAAAGCAAGGCTCTGGACCCGACCGAGTTGGGACTATAACATCAGCCATAATCCAATGCAACCCCTTTGTGATGATTGTTTCAAGGTTTTTTTGCAAGCATGAGAAATGGAGATACGGAATTTTACGGGCGGCAGCCGGGAATTCTGGCCGTTGCAGCATAAACCTGTGTTCAAGTGCAGACAAAGAGATTCCAGTTATAAGAAAAAGGGGAAAACTTCCGGCGACAGAACCTTTATTGTGAACGGCAGGATTTGGCTGGCATGGACTGGAAACTTCTAATCACCACTTTTATCACTCTGGTCGTGATCATCGACCCGGTTGGAAACACGCCTGTTTTCCTGATCCTCACCCGGTACGAGGAACGCGGCCGCCGCCGGTTCGCCGTCCAGGCGGTGCTGGCCGCCGCCGCGGTTATTTTCTTTTTCGCCTTCTTCGGCCGCTATATACTCGATTACCTGGGCATCTCGGTGGAGAGCCTGATGGTGGCGGGCGGCATTTTGCTGGGTATAGTTGCCCTGGACATGATGAAGGGAAGGCTCAACGCGGAGGAAGGCCTGGCCCGCGGCGCCAACGTGGCCCTGGTGCCGCTGGGGACTCCCCTGCTGGGCGGACCGGGAGCGGTTGTGGCCGCCATGCTGCTGATGAGCCAGGCCGAGACCGCCGCCGCGAAATCGCTGGTGTCCGCCGGCATCCTGGGGGCGCTCGTGGTCGTCTGGGTCGCCCTGACGCTGGCCGAGCAGCTGGTGCGGCTGCTGAAAGATACAGGCGTGGACCTGCTTACCCGGGTAATGGGAATCCTGCTGGCGGCCATCGCGGTTGAGTTCGTGCACCAGGCGGTTAGGACCTGGGTCGGCTGAAAACCGGGAACAAAGCTCACAAAGACTGAAATCGGAGACAGCCGTTGATGTTCATCGGGCCGCAGGAATGGCCGGATCAGCGACGGGATCAAAACTGCCCTGCGCGCTTTCTGTCCGCCGCGGTGTCCAGGGGCAGCCGCCAAACGATTACACTCCGTCCTCCCGGTGCTATCTGATATGACACGTTTAAATAGGTTGGCGTGAGGAAAAAATGCACAGTACGCAGCCATACCGCTGATCCTGATGAGGAAGAGCGCTACTGGAGGAGGAAAAAATGGATGACATTCTCAAAGGAAAATGGAAACAGATGAGGGGCCAGGCAAGAGAATGGTGGGGTGACATAACCGATGACGAGTGGGATGAGATTGGCGGGAAAAAGGATTCCCTCGTAGGCAAGCTGCAGGAGAAATATGGCTGGAACAAAAAGGAAGCGGAAACCGAAGTTGACAACCGCATCCTGGAATACAGGAAAAAGCACGAAGCCGCCTGACGGAGGCATGAGGCAGGCCGGCGTTCAGAGGCCAATCTTGCTCAAACGTACGAGCGGCCCGGAATCTATCCGGGCCGCTCGTATCCTGCGGCATAATAACAGGCAAAATCAGGATTCTCTGACATCCGCGACATCTTCTTCCGTTACCGCCGGTGCGCTTGCGGCAGTGAATGTCAGCCAGTCATCAGTCGAGCTGACCTTGGGCGGGAATCTCCTGCCGGTGGCCTTCGTGATTTGCTCCTGTAGCGAAAAAACCTCTGTGTACGCGGTTCCTTTTGCGGTTCCTGTACCGCACAGAACGAAACAGCTAACCTGATACAATCTCTTTGAGCCCATCGACGACCCGGTCGATCTCCTTCGCGGAGGCCCGCCCCAACTTCCTGCCGATTCTCCTGACAGACAGCGTCCTGATCTGGCTTATCTTGACCCAGGATCGTTTGGGAAGACCGCGGGCTGATAACACTCAGACCAATTGTTCTGTCAACACAAACGGGGGCCCCCGGTGGTGACGAACAGCGGCAAGGGCATGGATTTAAATAGTCCGGCTCAGGCCCTCTCGCTGACCTCGGCTGCCTCCTCCACCATCTCCGGCGCGGTCACGGCCTTAAACGAGAGTCCGAGGTCGTGCGCGTCCACCTCCACCGTCTGCCCCTCCTTAATCTCGCCGGTAAGCAGCTTGAGCGCCAGCACGTCCTGGATCTCCTTCTGGATGAGCCGCTTTAGCGGCCGGGCGCCGTTGGCGGGGTCGTAGCCCTCGCGGGACAGGTAGTCCCTGGCCGCGCCGGTGAGGGTGATGCCCACGCCGCGGTCCTGAAGCATGCGGCTCATGCCGCGCACCTGGATATCCACGATCTCCCTGAGCTGCTCCTCGCTTAAGCGGTGGAAGATAATGATGTCGTCCACGCGGTTTAAAAACTCCGGCTTGAAGTGGGCTTTCATGGCCTCGCTTACCCGCCGGTCCATCTCTTCCTCGGCCTCCTTGCCGGCGCCCAGCTCGGTGATGTGCTGTGAGCCGATATTGGAGGTCATGATGATGACGGCGTTCTTGAAATCCACCGTGCGGCCGTGGCCGTCGGTGAGCCTGCCCTCGTCCATGATCTGCAGCAGCACGTTGAACACCTCGGGGTGGGCCTTCTCGATCTCGTCCATGAGAATCACCGTGTAGGGCCGTCGCCTGACCGCCTCGGTAAGGTAGCCGCCCTCCTCGTAGCCCACGTAGCCCGGCGGGGCGCCGATCAGGCGCGACACCGTGTGCTTCTCCTGAAACTCCGACATATCGATGCGCACCATGGCGTGCTCGTCGTCGAACATGAATTCCGCCAGCGCCTTGGCCAGCTCGGTCTTGCCTACCCCCGTGGGGCCCAGGAAGATGAACGAGCCGTAGGGCCGGTTTGGCAGGCTCAGGCCTGCACGCGCCCGCCGCATGGCGTTGGACACTGCAGCGATGGCCTCGTCCTGGCCGATGACCCTCTCGTGCAGGCGCTCCTCCATGTGGATGAGCTTCTCCACCTCTCCCTCGATGAGCTTTGAAACCGGGATGCCGGTCCACTTGCTTACCACCTCGGCGACGTCCTCCTCGTCCACCTCTTCCTTGAGCATCTTCAGGTCCTTCTGCAGCTCGGCGAGGCGCTGGTTCTCCTTCTCGATCTCCCCGCTCAGCTCTACCGTCCGGCCGTAGCGCAGCTCGGCGGCCTTCTGCAGGTCGCCCTCGCGCTCGGCGCGCTCGGCCGCCGTCTTGGTCTCTTCAAGCTCCGTCTTGAGCGCCCGGATCTTCTGGATCGACTCCTTCTCGTTGGTCCAGTGCGCCTTCATGCGGTTGACCTCTTCCTTGAGCTGGGCGAGCTCTTCCTTAACCTTGGCCCGGCGCTCCTTCGAAGCCTTGTCCTTCTCCTTCCTGAGCGCCCGGTCCTCGATCTCCAGCTTCTTGATGCGGCGGTCGACAACGTCGATCTCGGTGGGGAGGCTGTCGATCTCGATGCGCAGCCGGGAGCTGGATTCGTCGACGAGGTCGATGGCCTTGTCCGGCAGGTAGCGGTCGGTGATGTAGCGGTCGGAAAGCACCGCCGCGGCCACCAGCGCCGCGTCCTGGATGCGAACGCCGTGGTGCACCTCGTAGCGCTCCTTGAGCCCGCGTAAAATCGCGATGGTATCTTCCACCGTGGGTTCGCCGACATAAACGGGCTGAAAGCGGCGCTCCAGCGCCGGGTCCTTTTCCACATATTTACGATATTCATCGAGCGTGGTGGCGCCCACCGCCCTGAGTTCGCCGCGCGCCAGCATCGGCTTGAGCATGTTGGAAGCATCGATGGAGCCCTCGGCGGCGCCGGCGCCCACCAGCGTATGCATCTCATCGATGAACATGACGATCTTTCCTTCGGAATCCTGGATCTCCTTGAGCACCGCCTTGAGCCGGTCCTCGAATTCGCCCCGGTACTTCGAGCCTGCCACCAGCGAGCCGATGTCCAGCGCCACGACGCGCTTGTCCTTCAGGCCTTCCGGCACGTCACCGTCGACAATGCGCTGCGCCAGGCCCTCCACCAGGGCCGTCTTGCCCACGCCGGGGTCGCCGATGAGCACAGGGTTGTTCTTGGTGCGGCGGGAGAGCACCTGGATGACGCGGCGGATCTCGTCGTCGCGGCCGATCACCGGGTCCAGCTTGTCCCGGCGGGCCTCCTCGGTGAGGTCGCGGCCGTACTGCTCCAGCGGTTGGAACTTGGCCTCCGGGTTGGGATCTGTGACCCGCTGGCTGCCGCGCACATCCATGAGCGCCGAGAGCAGGCGCTCGGAAGTCGCACCGGCGGCTTTTAAAATTTGGGCGGATTTGCTGTCGATCTCCGCTGAGGACAGAAGCAGATGCTCGGTGCTGACATACTCGTCCTTGAGCTGCGCAGCAAGGTCCCCGGCCTTGCCCAGCACCTGATTGAGAGTGTTGCTGATGTAGATCTGCTGCCCTGGAGCCCCTGTAATCTTCGGCATGGACGCGATTGCCCGGGTCAGCTCGGCGGAGATCGACTGCGGGTCCGCTCCCAGCTTCTGCAATATGGGCACGACAATTCCCTCTCCCTGCTCGAGCAGGGAGAGGAGCAGATGCTCAGGCTCGATAGCCTGCTGGCCGGCCGCCTCGGCCTTCTTCTGCGAAGCTGCCAGCGCTTCCTGTGCCTTGATTGTCAGTTTTTCCGGATTCATGGTTTAAAATTCGTTCCCTGTTACTTGTCCCTGGCTGGACGATAAGTGACGCTAGCCTGGCCGAATCGTGTCATAACTTGTTTATTCACCTTTTTTAGACATAAAAAACCGGAACAACCTCAACAGCTGTTTACAAACGTGGCCAGAAGCACCCTTTCCGGATATACAGCGCTTGACGGCTAATTATCTCGGTGCTCCACGCCTGTTTCCGGCTTCTGCCTTCTGTGAAGGCCTGAACCGGACACCGCGACGTTGCTCCGGCTGAATCTCGCCCCGCGACGTCGCATCGTGATTTCTGATTACCAGTCCGGAAACCGTGGTTTCCAATACCGGTTGCCCAGAAAACTCCGCTTCACCGCGAGGCAAGCCCTGCAAACCGTCCACCTGAATCATTCGCCTCACCTCTTCGCAAGGTCCAAGGAGTTATTTCCTTTTTACCCTTGCACTATTTAGACGGGGAATGACCAGGGGGGGATTCACCGGTCATTCGCCGGTCCTTGTCACCTCAATGCGCTTCGGCTCCGGGCCCATGCGGCCATTTGAAAAGCACCCAATCTTCCCTGAGCATCTGCGCGCGCGGACCTTCAAAAAACATCGCAAAAAGGCGGCTGTGCGGATCGTGTAATCTCCGGCTCGGTGTCCTAAGAAGTAGCGACAATGTTTGTCTCCTTTCAGTCTGCTCCCGAGCGGGAATTTTCACGCACATTTTACAGCTACTCTCCGTTATATGTCAAGGATATTGGTATAAAATCTTATAATATAAGACATAGATTTGTGATTAAATAGATTCCTCGCGGCTCATGGTGGATTTGGCGCGCGAATGAGAGCGCGTGTGGGGGCCGCTTCGGTCAGGGCGGCCATGGTTTTGCGAGTGACCTAAGCGGACATGACCGGCCTCGCGCCGGGCGCCTAGTATCGAAGCCGCGCCACGATCCGACTCGCGAGCTCCATCTCCGGATGCCCCGGGTCGACAGTGATCATACGGCTTCCCTGGCGGATGGCCAGTTCCCTGGCTTCGTCCACCACATCTGCGATTTTCTCTCCTCTGCGGCTGCACGAAGGACAGTTCTGCTCCGCGTATTCCAGGGTGTCGCAGCTGGTGCACTTGCGTCCGGGCTCGCTGAAGCCGCTCTCCACCAGGAGCAAGTCCACGCGGCGCTGATTGAGCGCGGCCAGCACGTCATCGAGCCCTCCCACCCAGCTCTTGCCGGCAGCAAGCGCAGGACCGAGAGATTCAAGCAGTGCCGATTCTTCCAGCTGCCGCTCCTCTTCCGCCAGGCTGTTTACGTTCTTGAGGATGTCGTTGACCGACGCGTTTAAGACATCCACGGCGAAACGTCCCAGTATGCGTTCCTTGAGGTATGGGTGCAGCAATTTCTCCAGCTCCGGCCACAGGTCGTCGGCTATGCCGACCGCCAGCCGGTCGAAACGCTCCTGGTTAAAGAACTCCATGGTCGCCTCGGCGGCCTGTTTCAGATGTTCCCTTACCTCTTTTTCGTGCCATCGCTGGAGTTTGTTCTGCTCCCAGCCGCCCTGGCCGTGATGCTTGGGCACCCGGTTTAGTATCTCGGTGTGCTCGGTGATTTCATTGGCGAAAACACGGAAGATGCGGGCGGTCTCCTTGCTGGTCACCAGGACGCAGATCTGCTCGAAGGCAGACAGCGTTTCCATCAGCGGAGCCACCTGTGGCTTCCAGTCCACATAGAGACGGTTTTCCACGGGCACGTTCATGGTGTTTACCTGCCACAGGCCCTCCCGCTTGCATGAGAATATGACCAGCCCGCGGGTGCCGTTCCGTTTGAATTGAAGCGCCAGATATTCGCTTATGGCTGCGAGCTCTTCGTCCAGCAAGGACTGCTGATCCCTGGTGAATCCCAGTTCTTCTCGCGCGGTCTTCCTCAGGTTGCTGGCCAGGATGCTGAACTCTGTCTCGTAATCCCCCCGGGTTGGGCGTTGAGCGCCATTCACGTTGAGATAGAGGCTCACTACCGGGTGACGGTCATGGCTGGTGAAGTCTTTCAGGGACGCAATCTCGGCAGTGGAGATCATTTGTTTGCCACCTCGCTTGGAGAGTTGTCCGTTCTACGGCCGGATGCGGATGAATTGCTGCCGGCCTGGTCTTTTTTAAATTACCCGGTTTTCAGAAAAAAAATTCAGGTGGGGAACCTTATGCCACCCCGGCCTGCTCCGGAAGGGCTTTCTCCAGCCGGAGAAGTTCCTTCAGCGCGGCCAGGCTCACTTCGAGTTGATCTGCCGAAGGCTCGGCGGTGGTGAGCAAGTTCTGAAGCTCTTCTCCGGGCAGGGACAGGATTTTCGACCACGGGCTCTGCGGGTGGCGGGCAGCCCACTGGACGAGTTCCACGGCCCCCGAAATGCTCAGGATGCTGACCCCCAGGCGGGCGACCTGCCGCCGGCGGCCCAGGAAACGGTGCGCCAGGGTGTTTCCCAACGTCATCAGCACGAGGACGGGGCCTATAATATTGGTGCCGCAACGTGCATGTCTGGCTCCGGCGGTTTGGATGTTGCTTTCGTCCACTATGCCTGACAGCTCGTAGGCATTGATTGACTTATGTTCAGCGGCATGGTATTGAATGGCGCGGGTCTTGCGTACAGCCACCAGGGCGGGCATCAGGGCCAGCGCCGACACCAGCGTCTCTTCCATCAGCGGCGGCAAGTCCTTCTTTGGATTCCTGACAATGATGGTGCCAACGACGCTGACGAGCATCGCGGCCAGCATCTGCGGCGAGCGGGTCAGGGCGGTGACCTCGCCTCCCCTGGCGATCGCCTGCGGCAGTACCTTGGCGTTCTCGGCAAGGCCGGCCAGGCCCCTGAGCAGGGGGATCTTCTTCATGTTTCTCAATCTGGCGGGCAGCAGTTTCCCCCCTGAAGAGATCTCGATCTCGCCATCCGGCCTCCGCAGGGCCATGGCCCAATGGCTTTCAGTCTGGAAGAGCACCCCATTCTCCAGGGCCATGCCGCCGATCTTTAAGCGGCTCGGTGTTTCCTGTTCTTTGTCTTCTCCTGATCTCATACTGCATCCTCTCTTCCTGCCACCCTGACGCGACATGCTCAGAGTCCGGCCCGGATTCATCGCCAAGCCAAATGACCGCTTGCAGCTCTCTTGGCGGAGTCCGGATGAGACCATGGCGGCCACGTTTTGCAATGATTGTAGCCGGAAGCTACATCCTCTTATTTTTCGTCGCACCGAACTCTAAACCATTGAGAGCCGCGTGTGAAGCGTTCATATATAATATGTGGAGTGACTGGCGAAGATTCGAAAAAATCCCTGCAGGAAGAGGCGCTCCGGCTTCACGAGAGGTGGCGCGGCAAGCTCTCGATCGAGAGCAAGGTTCCGGTTGCCAATGTTTATGACCTGTCCATCGCCTATACACCGGGGGTGGCGGAGCCATGTCGTCATATCGCCAGGGATCCTTCCCTGGTGGACGTGTACACAGGGCGGTGGAACACGGTGGCCATCGTCACGGACGGGTCCGCGGTTCTGGGCCTCGGAAACATCGGCGCCCGGGCGGCGCTGCCGGTGATGGAGGGGAAATCGGCCCTTTTCAAAGCATTCGGCGCCGTGGACGCTTTCCCGGTCTGCATAGACACGCAAGATCCCGGTGAGATCGTGCGTACGGTAACACTCCTGGAGCCATCATTCGGTGGCATCAACCTCGAGGACATCGCCGCTCCCGCCTGCTTCGAGGTGGAGTCCCGGCTGATAGAGGATTGTGACATCCCCGTCTTTCACGATGACCAGCACGGTACCGCGGTGGTTGTTCTGGCGGCGGCTTTGAGTGCCTGCCGCGTCACCGGCAGGAGCCTTGATGAGCTTAAGATAGTCATTAACGGAGCCGGCGCGGCCGGCATCGCTATCGCCCGCATGTTTTACCACGTGGGGGCAAGGGAGATAATACTGTGCGACACGAGCGGGATCGTGGGCGCCCACCGTGACGATCTCACGCCGGTGAAGCGGGAAGTCGCAGGCTGGACCAATCCCGCCGGCCGGCGGGGAGATCTGGCCGAAGCCATGCGGGGAACGAACATGTTCGTGGGCGTATCGGTGAAAGATGCTGTTTCCAGAGAGATGGTGGCCTCCATGGATGAGGGCGCGGTGGTGTTTGCCATGGCCAATCCCGATCCGGAGATAATGCCGGCCGACGCTCTGGCGGCAGGGGCCGCTGTAGTGGCCACTGGCCGCAGTGACTTTCCCAACCAGGTGAACAACGTCTTGGGCTTTCCCGGCATATTCCGGGGAGCCTTGGACGTGCGCGCCCGCGTGATCAACCGGGAGATGAAGGTAGCGGCAGCCAGGGCGCTCACGGATCTGGTGGGCGGGAATGTCTCTCCGGATTACATCATCCCGCGGCCGTTCGATCCCGCGGTGCCCGCGGCGGTGTCCGCCGCGGTGGCGGATGCCGCGGTCAGCAGCGGCGTGGCTCGTGAGCCCCGCGGCCCGGAAGAAGTAGCAGCCCGCACCCGAGCCATGCTGGGATTGGCTGGATAGGACAGGACCAGGGAATCTTCATCCCGGGAGCTTTGCGGTTCTTCAGGGTGAGCACAAAACGGCGTCCGAAGAATCTTCGCTTCGAAAGGGATGGCTTATTAACGCTACGGGACCCGGCAATGAGACACTCCGTCACTCGACAGAGGACCATACTGTGAGGGATATCCCTGCCTCTGACATCACGGCACTGGTTGCCAGACTCTACCAGGACGCCAATTTCAATCTGCCTTCCGATGTCATAGGCGCGCTGGAAGGGGCGCTGCTCGAGGAGAAATCGCTAACGGGAATCGAGGTCCTGGAGACTCTGCTGAAAAACGCAGGAATAGCCGCTCGCAAACGGGTGCCGCTATGCCAGGACACCGGCCTGGCAGTGGTCTTTGCCGAAGTCGGGCGGGACGTCCACATTACCGGCTCCACGCCGCAAGAGGCTGTGGACGAGGGTGTGGACCAGGCCCGGCGGGAGGGTCACCTGCGGGCCTCGATAGTGAGCGATCCATGCTTTGACCGGGTCAATACCGGAACAAATGCTCCGGCCATGCTTCATCTGGAGCTGGTTCCGGGGGATTCCGTGAAGATATCGGTGCTGCCCAAGGGTGCCGGCAGCGAGAACATGAGCCGGACGGCCATGCTCAAACCCGCCGACGGCCCGGACGGGATCATCCGTTTTGCCGTCGATACCGTGGAGGCGGCTGGCGCCAACCCCTGCCCTCCCGTCTTCCTTGGGATCGGTGTGGGTGGCTCCATGGACCGGGCGGCGCTGCTGGCCAAGAAGGCGCTCCTGCGCCCGGCCGGGGAGGCGCATATCGATCCCCGGCTGGGGGGACTTGAGCAGAAAATAATGGACGCGGTCAACGACCTGGGCATCGGCCCAGGGGGTTTCGGCGGGGTCGTCACCTGCCTGGGAGTGGCCATCGAGGAATACCCCTGCCATATCGCCACTCTTCCGGTGGCGGTCAATATTCAGTGCAACTCCGCCAGGCGGGCGTCCGGGAGAATATAGATGACTTCGGCCATCATAACCGGGAATCTGCTGGCGGCGGCCGGGACCAAAACCGAGCGGCTTGCCGCGGAGGAGCCTGCATGGCCATAACTCTGACACCGCCTCTAAGCGGCCATGATGTTCGGGAATTGAGCGTTGGGGACCCCGTGCTCATCACTGGCGTTATTTATACCGCCCGCGACGCCGCGCACCAGCGGTTGATAGAACTTATCGAGCGAGGTGAAGACCTTCCCGTCGACCTCGCCGGACAGATCATCTACTATACCGGACCCACGCCGGCCCAGCCTGGAATGGCCACCGGCTCGGCCGGACCGACTACCAGCTCCCGGATGGACCGATTTACCCCGCCGCTGCTGGCGGCCACTGGAGTCAGGGCCATGATCGGAAAGGGGGAAAGAAGCGAAGAAGTCTCCCGGTCGCTGGGCGAGCACGATGCGGTCTACCTTGTGGCCGTGGGCGGGGCGGGAGCCCTCCTGGCCGAAAAGATAGAGGCCGCCGAGCCGGCTGCCTGGCCCGAACTGGGAACTGAGGCCATCTTTCGGCTCGAGGTCAGGGAATTTCCCGCCATCGTGGCTATTGACACCAGAGGAGGCAATCTTTACAGCGCCGGCCGAGCCCGCTACCGGAGGAGTGCGAGCCGCAAGTCCTGCTGAGCAAAACCCGGGATCCCCGTGTTTCCCCGGCACGCCAGGCTAACTGGCGGGGTTTTTCCGCAAACTCCAGGATGAATTCGCTCACGGCGGTCCACTTCGCCTGACATGCCTGGAGCGAACGGTTAACCAGAAACTGATGAAAATGCCTTACCCCTTTTCAAAAACACTAATCCAGAGTATATTTGTATACTACGAGGTAATTCTTGCCAAATGACCTGCGAGTTCAGAAATGCCAAATGAAAAGATTCTTATCGTAGACGACGATCCAGACGTACTCAACGCTGCCAAGGAGTGCCTGGCAAAAGCAGGTTGCCACGTGATGACGGCGGTGGACGGATCCGCTGCCCGGCAGATCGCCAAGGACGAACGGCCCGACGTCATAATCCTCGATGTCGACATGCCTGTGACGGGCGGACATGAGATCTGCAAAACGCTAAAGAACGACAACATTCTCAAGAACATCCCGGTTATTTTTGTTCACGAGCAGCCGAGCTCCGAGGACAAGGTGGCCGGTTTCGAAGTCGGCGCCCACGACTATATCGCCAAGCCATTCGACCACGATGAACTGGCGGCCAGAGTGGCCGCCGCGGCCCGCATCAAGCACGCGCATGACAGGCTGCGGCAGCGAAACACCAAACTCGAGACCCTGGCCAAGCATGTGCGGGCCGCCGTTCAGCACTATGAACAGCCGCGGCCCTTGGGTTCCGGGGTTGGACTCGAGGCCGAACCTGTATCCGGCTCCGATGGCAAAGGAATGGTGCGGCTTACCCGCAGGGAGCTGGAGATACTGCAATTACTGGCCCGCGGCCTGAGCAACGAAGTTATATCCCGGCAGCTTTACATCAGCCCCACGACTACACGCAATCACATCCAGAACATCCTGGGGAAACTGGGCGTCCATAGCAAGCTGGAGGCGGTTGCCTATGCGGTCAGGGCCGGCTACGTTGACTTCGTCGGGTAATTCCCCCGTGATCTCGGGAGTCGACGACAATGAGCTTCGCGTCTAACAAAATTGCTGCAAGATGTAAACTTTTTTGAATTGGTCCCGCAATCTTATTCTGGGGAGCACGCACCACGAAGATGACCTGCCTCGGGATAAAGACAGTTATCACGAAAGCTTCTTAGACGGTTTTATGATTAATTATTATCAGTAATTTGGTAAATTCTCATCATAGACTGAATGCCGAATAGAGGGTATCATTCAAACCTACATACTCTTATTTGTGTCATGGGCTTAATCGCCCCCCTTGGAAGGCCCCGATCTTGATCGGGGCTTTCTCCTTTTGTGGATACGACGCAGCGGCCTGGAACCGGCGGGCGCGTTTCTATGAAAATGTGCTCGTTGTCAACGAGATTCGCAGAGCTGCGATCCGGCATCTCATTAAAGTTTCACTCCCCTGGCGCCTGCAGGCCAACTTAAAAATCCCGTATCAGCTTCAGCCGTCGATCCCGGTTAGCTTTGACAAAGCAGGAGTTCGAGGACTTGAAAAGCCAATTTGGCATCTCAAGTGGATGGGGCGGCCGCCGTTATCCACCTAACGCTCTTACTGAACAAGGAGTTGCGATGCTCTCGAGCGTGCTGCACAGCCCGCGGGCCGTTCAGGTCAATATCGAAATCATGAGGACGTTCGTGCGCTTGCGCCAGAACCTGTCAACCCATGCCTATCTGGCTCGGTAACTCACAGCCCTTGAGAAAAAATATGACTCGCAGTTCAAAGCAGTATTCGACGCAATCCGTGAACTAATGGCGCAGCCCCGACCGAAGAAAAAGCACCCTATCGGCTTTGTATCTGGAGCGAAGAAAAGCCGAGGGTCATGTACCGATAAAAAGCCTTAACAAAGGCATTTTCAAGAGGTAAAAGGTTGGTGGAGGATACCGGACTCGAACCGGTGACCTCCTGGATGCAAACCAGGCGCTCTCCCAACTGAGCTAATCCCCCATCCATAACGGTTTCCTATGATATATCGAATCGACATCGGGAGAGAAACCGTTTCCGCAACTGGTGGGAAGGCGAGGCGGGGCCTGGCGGGCAGGGAAAACCTGCAATTCCTTGGTCGTTTTAGTGAATTAAGGCCGCAGCTTCAGGAAATCAGTGGACTCTGACGCGCATCCCGCTGCAGCCTGCAAATCAGGGTGATGGTGCAAAGCCGGGCCAGAAACCGAAAAACCGAAACGGGTTTTGGTGGAGGATACCGGACTTGAACCGGTGACCTCTTGCATGCGAAGCAAGCGCTCTCCCAACTGAGCTAATCCCCCACGCGTTGTTGTCATGCCGGGCTGCTTTTGGCGGTGACGAATCATCAGATCCTTCGCTTCGCTGGATGACAAACCGGATGGCCCGGGACAAACCAGATGACGATAACAAACCAGATGATCCAGATGGCTCGGAACTCTGGTGGGCGATACTG
>JACUUL010000064.1 GCA_014859345.1 Thermoleophilia bacterium | reverse complement strand
TTTTTGCTTCCGGACTCCATGCCCTGATTCTTCCCCGCCGGCGCGTGTGGTGAACCAGGATATTGTTCCTGGCCTCCGGTCTGATTCGCTGCCATCGCGAGATCTCCCCCGTCGTCATCCCGAGATCCCCCTACGCCGTCATCCCGAGCTCCCCCACGCTGTCATCCTGAGCGAAGCGAAGGATCTGCTTTTCCGCCAACAAACCGATTCAAAGCAGCTTTTCATCTCCCGCTTTTATCCATCCGCCCGGGACTATAGAATTGAATTACCGTCGGTTATGGTTCTGTTGAAATATCAAAGAGGAAGCCTCATGCCCGCAGACATAATCTCCCTGGAAAAACGCCTCTGGCGCATCGCCGATGAGCTTCGCGCCAACTCGCCGCTCAGTTCCTGGGAATACTCCGCGCCGGTCCTGGGCCTGATATTTCTCCGCTACGCCGACGTCACCTTCTCCCAGGCCGAGCGCGAGCTGGCCGCCGAGTCCAAAAAGAAGCGCTCCCGCCGCAGGGTCGGCAAGACCGACTATCAGGCCCGCGGCGTCCTGTACCTGCCGGAAGAGGCCCGCTTCTCCGCGCTTCTGAGCCTGCCCGAGGGAGCCGACATCGGCAAGGCCGTAAACGGCGCCATGCGCGCCATCGAGGCCGAGAACGAGGACCTAAAGGGAACCCTGCCCCGGAACTTCGCCAGGCTCGACAACGCCACCCTCATCACCCTGCTCAAGGCCTTTGCTTCCATCCCCATGGATATCGAGGGCGACGCCTTCGGCAAGATATACGAGTACTTCCTGGGCAAGTTCGCCCTCAGCGAGGGCAGGAAGGGCGGCGAGTTCTTCACGCCCACCTCTATCGTCAAGCTGATCGTCGAGGTCATCGAGCCCTTCCATGGGCTCATCCTGGACCCGGCCTGCGGCTCCGGCGGCATGTTCGTGCAGAGCGCTCGCTTCGTGCAGCGGCACAAAAAGAACCCCAGCGCCGAGGTGTCGTTCTACGGCCAGGAGAAGAACGCCGAGACCCTGCGCCTGTTCAAGATGAACCTGGCCGTACATGGCCTCTCCGGCGACGTCAAGCAGGGCAATACATATTATGAGAACGCCCACAACTGCGTGGGCCGGTTCGACTTCGTCATGGCCAATCCGCCGTTCAACGTGGACGGCGTTGACAAGGACCGCATCAAGGACGACCCCCGCTACCTCTTCGGCATCCCCAAGCCGGACAACGCCAACTACCTGTGGATTCAGGATTTCTTCAGCGCCCTGAACGGGACCGGCCGCGCCGGCTTCGTCATGGCCAACTCCGCCGCCGACGCCCGCGGCACCGAGCTTCAGATCAGGCGCCGAATCATCGAGACCGGCGCCGTGGACGTGATGATCGCCATCGGCTCCAACTTCTTTTACACGGTGACGCTGCCCTGCACGCTCTGGTTCTTTGACAAGGGGAAGACGAAGACGGATCGCAAGGACAAGGTCCTTTTCATCGACGCCCGGCATATCTATAGACAGATCGACCGCGCCCACCGGGATTTCACGGAGGAGATGATCAGGTTCATCGCCGACATCGCACGGCTGTACAGAGGCGAGAAGGTGAGGAAGCGGGCGGCCGTCAGGAAATCAGGTGCTGCCGCCAAGGGTGGTGTGGTTTTCAAGGAAGGCGCCCTGCCGGGCTGGAATACGACCTTCCCCAAGAACGAATACTGCGATGTGCCCGGCCTCTGCAAGGTGGCCACCATCGGGGAGATCGAAGCCCAGGGCTGGAGCCTCAACCCCGGCCGCTACGTCGGCGTCGCCGAGCGGGTGGAGGATGAGTTTGACTTCAAGGAACGCCTGGCGGAGCTGAACGAGGAGCTGCAGGTGCTGAACGCTGAGGCGAGGGAGTTGGAGGAGCGGATAGGGGAGAATGTTGCAGATTTATTGGAAGGATAATTCTTGCGATTTGACGACCTAGTAGAAATTAACCCCAAAGTCAAGCTCACGAAGGGCAAATCTTATCCATTTATAAAGATGGAAAATGTAACCCCTGGTCGGCGATATCCTCAAATAGTAAAAAGAAATTTCATCGGAGGCGGAGCAAAATTTCAAAGCGGAGATACGTTATTCGCTCGAATTACACCGTGTCTCGAAAACGGAAAAATAACGCAATTCATTAGCAACGAAGAAGCCGTTGGTTTCGGTTCGACTGAATTCTTTGTATTTCGAAACAAAGAGGGCATTTCGGATCCATCCTTCATTTATTACCTTGCTTCGTCAGATTTGATACGAAAGCCGGCAGAAAAAAGTATGTCTGGTGCGTCCGGCAGGCAGCGTGCTGATTTAGCATCAATTAGGAATGCTGAGGTTCCGATTATTGACCTCGTTTTACAACAGAAGATCGCCTCCATCCTCTCCGCCTACGACGACCTGATCGAAAACAACACCCGCCGCATCAAAATCCTGGAAGAGATGGCCCAGTCCCTCTACCGCGAATGGTTCATCAACTTCCGCTTCCCCGGCCACGAAAAAGTCAAAATGGTCAATTCCCCCTTCGGCAAAATTCCCAAGGGATGGACAGTCGTCAAATTCACCGACATTGCTGATGTACTGAGCGGCGGAACACCAAGCACAAAGGAATCAGCATATTGGGATGGCAATATTCCATTTTTTACACCGAAAGATGCGTCTACGAATTTTTACGTTACGGAGACAGAAAAAAATATCACGGAGTTAGGCCTGTCAAAATGCAGCAGTCAGCTTTACCCAAGGAACACGGTCTTCATTACTGCCAGAGGAACAGTTGGCAAAGTGATCATGCCGGCAACAGATATGGCCATGAATCAATCTTGTTATGCCTTAGTCGGCAATGACGGAATTAGCCAGCCGTTTTTATTTTTTCTGACTCGACAGACAAGTGACTTATTAAGAAAACATACAGGAGGCGCTACCTTCAGCACGATAATTGTTGATACATTTAAAAAGATTGATATATTAAAACCAGCAGACGAAATAATTCATCCTTTTACCGAGCAGGTCACATCTATCCTGGATAAGGTTCTTAATTCGCTTTATCAAAATATTAACCTTCAATACACGCGAGATTTACTTCTTACAGAATTGATTTCGGATTTTAGAGAAGATTGAACGTTGAATAGAAGCAAAAAAAAAGAAAAAGCGCGCCGATCAGAAGGAGCTTATTCGATGCACAAAGGGAAGCTTGTTGAGCAAATCGTTGCAGACATGCACGATGTCCCTGGTGTCAAGGTGGCGTGCAACGTTTTCTTGCCTCCTAAGGGTGGAAGTGGTCGTAAAAGGGAGATTGACGTGCTGATCACTGGTGAACTGGCAGGATACCCTGTGCGGATTGCCATCGAATGCAAGAACGAGCGCAAGCCTGTCGGAGCTCCGAAAATGGACGGGTTCATAGGAAAACTGGACTATGTCGGAATTCCACCTCAGCATGGCATTTATGTTTCCGCAATCGGTTTTACGTGTGGAGCTCTAGAAAGAGCAAAACATGATGGAGTTAAGACATTGATTTTGAAGGGTCTGGCAGAAGACCGGCTTACTGCCTCTGTCGGAGAGGCATTTCAATCCATCGTGTATTTGCTTCCTGAGGTTGTCAACATGAGCATCATAAATAACGTACCGCAGTCGGCAGATCCACAAGAAATATTGCTTTTCTACAATGAGCAAGGGGAAATTTGTGGGACGGTTCCCGACCTTATCTGGCAGAAATGGCTCAATGGAGAACCTAAATCTATCCTTGGTGAACATGAACTTTCGCTGGACGTGCCACCAAACTGGCATCAAATTGTTAATGGCAAAGTGGAACCCACGCTGTCTGCCAGCGCCAAGGTGCGCGTGCTTGGGCTCTTAATTACGTTGGGCGGTAGCTTCGAACAACATCAACTTGTCGACGCTTCGAGTAAGAGAGTTGAGAAATTCCAGGTGAATGCATCTTTCGATATTCGTAAGAAAGTTTACCCGGTCACGAGAATTTGGACAGAAGACGAGTTTGAAGGAATTATTCGTCGGCCTGAAGCGCTTAGAGTTAATATCGGTCGAATCCGACTTCCTCGAATCAGCATCGGCTACATGTACTGGCCGCCGAGCGAGCGGATAGTTAATGCCGCTGCACAACTTATAAAGGGTTTCGATAAAGACAAAAAACCTCTGCTTCCCAAACCGGCGGAATTACTTAAGCTTGAACGTACAGATCTATCAGCACTTTGGGAGCCGATTTGGAGCGGGCACCCCTCGATTCAAAAAAGGAACAACCATTAATGTAACGATTCATTACCGGTCCGGTCAAAGGCTTGAGGAACTCTATCCTGAGGAAGCATGATGCGCATTTTCGCTG
This sequence comes from Thermoleophilia bacterium, assembly GCA_014859345.1. Classification (GTDB taxonomy): domain Bacteria; phylum Actinomycetota; class Thermoleophilia; order BMS3ABIN01; family BMS3ABIN01; genus Kmv30. The sequence goes on along the minus strand of JACUUL010000064.1, from coordinate 3,749 downwards.
AGGGTGATCTTGGATCTGCGATTGCAGGGCAACTGGCTACCATGCGGCGTGAGGTCGACGCTGAGCCCGAGAACAAACTTCTCAATATGAATGAGGCGGAGTATATCGAATACCTCGTTCAGAAGTACAGCATTCAACCAATTGTCTTCCTTTGGGATGAAAAATATGCTTCTGGTAGAGACGAAATGATTTCTGCTGAACAATTTCCATTCGACTTCAATGTTTATGCAGGGAAGAGCTATCCGAAGCAGGTGATTACTTATCATATCCCGTTCACGGGCGAGGCGGACCTGTTGAAGATGACACCATCGACTCGAATCTTGTGGTCCACTGACGTTAACGCTACTGACGACAGCATATCTTTCGATATCATCAATTGGCGGGACGACCGTGAGCAGATTAACCGGGAGGCGGAGAGCATCATCCAGAAAATCCATGAACAGAACGAACATGTTACGCGTGAGGTAGAACAATTCAATACTGATTTGCCTGCCGCCGCTCAGTCGGCCGTCCAGAGCCGAAAGCAACAGATTCTGAAGCAGTCAAATCTGCTTGAGAGTCTTGGAGTTCCTGTGAAGAAATCAGAGAGCACACCCGAGACGTTCGCCATTCCCACTGTCAAAAAGAAATTCATCATTAAACCGACCGCTCCGGACGTTGTAACCCCGCCTGAACCTGCTCTGGATAACTCTTTGTACAGAGAGATCCTGAGAATCTGCCGCAGTACTGGCATCGAGATGGAACGGCATCCGAGTATCTACGCTGACAAAGATGAGGAAACCCTACGCGATCATTTCATCATGGTCTTGTCCCCGCACTTCGACAGTGTCACTGGGGAAACGTTCAACAAGACCGGCAAGACGGATGTTCTCATTAGACACGAATCTGCAAACGTTTTTGTAGCCGAATGCAAGTTCTGGTCAGGCCCAAAAGCGTTTCAAAAGACAATTTCTCAGGCGCTTGGTTATCTGACTTGGCGCGATTCTAAAGCGGCGATCATCCTGTTCGTGAGAAATAAGGAGCTTGGCCCAGTCCTCGAACAAATTGAACCTGCTGCCGCAGAGCATCCTTGCTTTGTTTCCTCCGCTCCACAAAACGACGAAGGCTGGTTTAATTTCAATTTTCATCTGCTGGACGACTCCACGCGCGGGGTAAGGTTGGCTGTGCTGTGTTTCCATCTGCCGCCTGGATAGCGTTATAGATCCTAAGTCCACATAATTATTATGGATCTAACTCCAGAACGCGCACTCATTTTCCGCATCACGCATATTAGCAACGTGGTGTGGATACTTGAGCATGGTTTGTACTGCCCTTCGTCCGATAAGCGCGATCCGAATTTTCAGCCCATCGGAAGCCCTGACCTCATAGAGAAACGTGCCCGCCGCATAGTGCCTGTTTCTCCCGACGGCACTCTTGCCGATTATGTGCCATTCTATTTCACACCTTGTTCTCCCATGCTTTTCAACATCCTTACCGGCCATAACGATATCGTTAAGCGTTCGCCATCCGCTATCGTTGTGATGGTTTCATCCCTGACTAAGCTCCGTTGTCAACATCAACTGAGTTTGTCCCCTTTTCAGCAAAATAAAATGTCCGCTTTTCAGCAATCAGCTTTTTGCTAGTTCCGGGTCTTTCTGTTCTGTTTTTTCCTTTTCTGCTGCCTCCTTCCTCGTTTGCTGTTTTTCCAGCATGCCGGCCTTCTTCTTCTCACGCAGCCGGTAGCTATCACCCTTGATGGAGATCACCGTGGAGTGGTGAAGCAGCCTGTCGAGGATGGCGGTGGCCATCACCTGATCACCGAAGATCTCACCCCAATCGCTGAAGCTCTTATTGGAAGTGATGATGATGCTGGCTTTCTCGTAGCGGCGCGACAGCAGCCTAAAGAACAACGATGCGTCCTCCCGGCTCATCGGCAGGTATCCCATTTCGTCGAGGACGAGCACCTTTGGGTAAGTCAGCTGCTGGAGCTGCCTTTCCAGCCGGTTTTCGCTCCTGGCCCGAGTCAGCCGCATGATGAGGCTCTCCAGGGTTAAAAACAGCACCCGGTGCCCCGCCTCCACCGCTTTTACCGCCAGCGCTATGCTCAAATGCGTTTTTCCCACCCCCGGTGGGCCCAGCAGGATCACGTTCTCGGCCCGTTCGGCAAAGGCCAGCCCCGACAGTTCTCTTACGACTTTGCGATCAATGCTGGGCTGGAAGCTAAAGTCGAACTGATCGATGGTCTTTACCCAGGGAAGCCGCGCCTGCGCCAGGCGCGATTCCACCCCTTTTAGGTGCCGGCCCCGCCACTCGGTCTCAAGCGCCAGGGTGAGGAACTCCCGGAGGTTCATATCCTTCTTGGCCGCCTGCTCGAGCACAGAGTCGACCTGAGGTGCCAGATGGTCCATCTTCATTTTCTCCATGAGGCTACCTAGCTGCATGCTCGATCACCTCCTCATACACCGAGAGGTCCCGGTACTCGGCGTTTAGGGTCTCGCGCCAGAGCCGGGCATGGTGCTCCGGCACTGTGGACCAGCCCTCGGAGCGATCTTTTAGCATGTGCTGGGCAATCAGAGACTCACAATCGGTGGAGAAGACCCGCAGGCAGCCGTCCAGGCCGATCCTCACCGCCACCTCCCTGGCGCGGTAGTCATCGGGAACGGAGTAGCGGTTGCCGGCGACGTCGATGTAGCCGTCAAATCCCACCAGCCTCTTCTCTCGATACGAGGTATCGAAGCGGTCGCGGGGCAGCGGTTTTAGGTGGGACTGCTCGCGCTCAAACCGCTCGCCAACCACTTCCCTGACAGTGCCGTGAAGGCGGCGGTCGGCGATGGTCGCCAGCCAGGCGTCAGCCAGATTGTTGGCCTCCTCTATGCTTGTGAAGCTGCGGTATCTTTTAAAAAAGTTGCCCTTGATATAGCCAACCATGCGCTCGTCCTTGCCCTTGGTGCGGGCCCGGTAGGGTCGGCAGGCCCGGGGAGTTATCCCGTAGCGGCCGCATAGGTCCAAAAAAGCGGGATTGTACCTGACGCGGCCGCGGGCATCGTGGTAGAGCACTGTGGACTTCTGGTTATCCACCAGCACCTCGTCGGTGACCCCGCCGATGTGCTCGAAGGCGCGGATCAGTCCCTCGTAGGTGTGCTCGGCGTCCTCACGCTCGGTGATCCAGAAGTGGAAGCGGCGGGAGAAGCCGAGCGTGTTTACCGTGAAGTGGAGCTTGGTGGGCTCACCGGCCACGACAGACCAGATCTCGCCCCAGTCGTTTTGCGTCTGCTTGCCGGGACCGGTCTCGAATCTCACAGTTTGGCGGCTTATACGCAGAGGCCGCTTGGGGCGGATGTAGTTTCTGATGAGCGTTACCTCCCCCGCATAGCCCTGCTCGCGGATCTCATCCAGAATGACCATGGCGTTCCAGACGTTTTGTAAAAGCAGTTTATCGATCAACGGCTTGAAGGGATCGAGCTTGCTGGTTTTTGCTCCTGGCCTCTTGCCGGTGGGTGCTGAGCCGCGCCGAATCGTCCGGCTTATGGTTTTGGGGCTTACGCCCTTCTCCTCGGCGATGTCCTTTATATAGACACCGCGCTCACGCTTCTGTTTAATATCCATGTAGTCCTCCTTGGTGAGCATCGATTCCTCCTGGTCAAAGATGGCGAGTCTTTGAAACCGAAGGATACCGGGTTGCTCGCCCTGGGGGACATCCATGATAAGTCCCTGTCATCCATGATAAGTCCCTGTCATCCATGATAAGTCCCTGTCATCCATGATAAGTC
>JACUUL010000016.1 GCA_014859345.1 Thermoleophilia bacterium | reverse complement strand
GTCACCGGAAATGATCCATTAGAACAAGGATTGAATATGGATTCTCCGCTTCGCGGAGAACAACATAGAAAGTAGCAAAGGGACGCCGTCTTGTATGCATTCATGGTATGTGAAATTTCAGCTGCGCAGGATGCATTTCGTAAATCGTCACACATTCCGTGAATCCACTTCCAACCGCCGCTCATCATCAGCAGCTCCAGAAACGCTGGAAAGACCAGTGCCTTTCCTTACCTGGGCTGTTTTAGGAGCGACGCCTTGTTGGTTCTTAACATGGGAGAGAAATGCTTATCAGACATCATGAAAAAAATCCCCAAATTCAAGTCTGAAAAAGAAGAACGCGAATTCTGGTCGAGGGCCGATTCCACCGAGTATATCGACTGGAAAAAGGGCAAAGAATTAGTAATGCCCAGGTTGAAGCCGTCCGTGAAGACCATTTCCCTGCGTTTGCCCGAATCAATGCTGGACGAGCTTAAGCTGCTGGCAAACAAACGGGATGTCCCTTACCAGTCGCTGCTGAAAATATTCCTTGCTGAGCGTATCGAGCGCGAGTTAAAGAAGTCTGCGTAAGGATCCAGGACCAACGATTTGCAACCATTTTTTCAAATAGTAGAACTAAATGAAAAACCGACATCCAATTCGCAAAGGTAGTTGTCATTCCAGGCAGTGGAGCGACGAATGAAATGCTTTATTCATCCTCGAAAGCTATTTTGTACCGCTGCGCCGGATCATCGAATTTGACACGGCCGGCATTGAAATCATCGGGGTCGTAGCCGCCACCAACCCACTCCAGCGTCTCTGAGTGCTCCTCGTCGTCAGGGTCGGAAATTATTCTCAGGAAGTCGCGATAACCGCAGGTGCCGCCGCAATCCTCAGGCGGGCACTTCCTGCGGCCTCCCAGGCACCGCGGGTAGCTGACTCCCTTTTTCTCCGGCAGGATTTTTTCCAGGACAATGGTGTGCTGCCAGTCGTCACCGAAATCATATAGATAATTGATTTTCTGCCCGGGGACGGCCAGCCAGCGCTTGATCGGCGCCTCCCAGCCCGCTTTTATCTCGTAATCCAGAAGGAATTCATCATCAGGAATTCCAATGTGCACGGTTTGCTGCGTTCGTTTATCAAATATATGGAACTGATGCAAGTGATAATCGAGCCAGCCCATGGCGTCCTGGATAGCCACATGCAGGTCCCAAAAACTATAGCCTGCCGGCACCTGGATACGGCGCCAGACTGGCGGCTTTGTGCCTTTGAGAGTAATTTTAAATTGAAGCACCTGACCGGCCGCCTGACCGGCCGCCTGCCCGGCCGGCTGTTCACTCCGGAAAAGCTGGCCGGCAAGGGCCGGATTTTTCCTGGTCCACGACTCCACATATTCATCCAGCTGCAAAAAACGGCAGTACTTTTGAAATATATCTGCGTCGATGCGACCGAATTTTCCGTCTTCCACCGCTCTGATTTTGTACTGAGGCGCCTTCAGTTTTGCCGCCACCTCTTTGATGGTCAGGTTCTGCCGGGCGCGCCCCTTCCTGAATTTTTCAGCCAAAGGCATATAGCGTAAAATGTCTTCGGCATCTATCCCCATCCTCTGGCAGGCATCAAACAGGTCCGGCCCCAGCGCCTGGCGCATGAGGGCGGCCAACTTTTCCACCCCCACCTGATTTATGACTTCTTCCGTATCCGGTCTTATGGCTTCTTCATCCGGTTTCATAATAATCTGATGAAAGATCCGGCTATGCCGGGGGACTCTTAACGTTTTGAAGTTTACAGGAGTGTGAGAGAGCCTCCCACCGGGAACCGCTCAAAGTTTACGGTAAAAGAGGCTCTCAGGAAGGAACAGTATAGTTGATTCACTTTCAGAAAGCATCGAGCGCGACAGCTACCTGTGGAAATGACTTCAGCAATTGCGCATCGGATGTCACAAGAGGCACGCCGAGTTCCTGCGCCAGCGCAACAAACTCGCAGTCATAAGCCGAACATGGCGAAGTTGATACGAGGTTCAAAATCTGTCCGGAATCCACCCGGTATTCGGAGCCATCAAGAAGAGATTCAGCCTCTGCCACCAGCTCCAATGCGTCCGGGAGACCAAGCTGTCGGCGCCTCAGATACATAGCCAGAACATTGCGGAACTCGCTGCGCCACAGAATCGGTGCGGCCCACTGCGGATCCTTCTGAAAAGTCACTCTCGCCTGCGAAGTCTTCTCGCCACCCAGAAAAAGATAGGCAATAACATTCGTGTCGACGACTATCATGGACGCCCTGAGTTTTTGGCGGTCTTAAGGGTATCTTCTGTAAGAGGCGGAAGCGCGACCCTCTCGCGCAGAGCATCCACACGGCTTAGACGTGTAACCGCGTCAATACGTTTGCTTGCGAAAGTTCCCTCAAGGCAGACAATAACCTCACTGTTGATGCTGCGGCGGTGGGCGGCGGCGCTCTGCTTCAGGCGCTCATAGAGCTCGTCAGGGATGCTCTTTATCGTAATTGTCGCCATTCTCAATTCCTCCATGGTTTCATTATGGTTCCACTATGATGTCACTATGAAACCATTTTACATTCCTCCCCGCGGCATCGTCAAGGCGCATGGCTATTTGCAACCATTTTTTCAAATAGTATAAATGTAAGGAGCCGGGAGGGGTCGAGCCGGTAGGGTCTTACGTTTTGGGCGTCAAGAAATTGATTAATTTGCGGTGGTTTTGCATCAGATGGATAGGTTTCCATTGCTGAATAAAGAGCGCCAACTGCCATGCTCATTCATCAGAGGGAACGAGGGCGGGTGGCGCCCCGATCTGGCTGCTACTCGGTCTCCCAGTTGATCCGGATAATAGAATTGTTCAGCAGGCCGTCGCCCTCCAGATCATCGTCGAGTGACCCCTTAAAACCCTGCTTGTATTCGTCCGTGAGTGTGTAGGTAACTTTTCCATCGGGTGAGTAATGAGTTACGGTGTGTAGCGTGGGTTGGTCCAGATTGGAAAGCAGAACGACCGGCTCGTCGCTGAAGATTTCTCCCTCGATGACCCATCTTTCCCCCTTGTCGTTGCCGCCAACATGATCCTCTGTGAACTCCTGGATAAGCTCGATCATGTAATAGCCGGTGACTTCGTAACCCCTCTCGGGGCTGGGATCCACTTCGATAATAATTTCATATGATTTAATGGCCTTGGTGGTGTCCGGGGAGGGAAGGGTCGGAATCAGTTTCAGGCTGACTTTACTCCCGCTCTCCAGGTCGCCACTTTTGTTGGGGGGAATGGCACTGGTGATGCTGATCGGCCATTCCGGGATCACGTTTTCGGTCAGTATCCGCGCCGGCGACCACTTCGTCGCCTCGTCCGGAGGCGTAATGCTCCCACCCTGCACGTAACAGGGAGTGAGCCGGGCGGCATCGGTTTCAGCGGAGCCGCCAGCGGTGGCGCACATACCGATGCTATTGATGGTGACAGCCTCGTTTATCTGGCTGATTGAATAGCCGGCGTTCACCATCCCGATGACCAGCACGGTAAAATTATCATCGAAGGTCAGGTCCGGATTGCCGGCCAGCCCGCTGAGGATATTTCTGCCCTTGTAGGGCCAGTCGGCGGGAAGTTCCGGCGTAACCAAAACGCCGTCATCATCCACGATAACCGGCACGCCGAAGGCCATGGGTGGCTCGAAGTCTGCCAACGGCGTGTTCCGGCCCAAGTAATCAGTGATCTCCTCGACGCTGTATCCGGCGCCGGTGGCGCCAAGCAGCCATACCAGCCAGCGCCCAGCCTGGTCCGCGCCTCTGATCTCCTCAAACATCTGTTCGAAATCGCTCAGGCTGGTGGGCCCGTCAGCGGCCCTGGCAAAGACGGCCGGCGCGGCGGTGCTTCCGGCATGGGAAGCGAAGCGGGAGCGGACCTCGCCATCACGGTCAGAGAGGACGTTCCCGCCGGGCCGCGCGGGGGTCACCCCTTCGATCTCGCCCGACTCGACCAGTAATCCCTCGTCGATCGCACGGGCTATCTGGTACGGCGAATATCCGTTATCAGAGGCTTTCATGATCGCGTAAGCCGCCACGGCGTTATCACCCAGCGATTCCGCAACCGCCCTGCCGGTTCCGTCCAGATCGTATTCCCTTTCCCCCGGCGGCTGGTCTGACGGGGGCCTGTCGTTGTCCACCTGGCCTGAATCGACCTCGCAGGATGTAAGCAGGACAGCGCTCGTCACCAAAAGCAGAACCATCAGGATAAAAACGAACCTGTTCAAGAAAAACCTCCCGACTTAAGCGGACCATCTCTTGCAAGCGGCCGCAATTGCGGCAGTTGCCGCGGGGATCTGGTTGTCGATTGAAAAGTAACCGAGAGGAACTGGTCCCGCAGCCACCGGATGCAATTTACAGGATAAATCTTGCCACTGCCAACACCGGTCGCTGACATTACATATAACCCGGATCAGATACGCCATATCAATTGTTGCCAAAGGCGCTTTGGCTTTGTAAACTCGTTTCGCCGCCGGGATCAGCACCCCGGAAATTCCTTTTTTTACTTTGCTTTTCCCTCACCATAACCGCGAGCACAGAGGCCTGGGACCACTCCTGCTGGCGTCGGCGACGCTGACGGTTATGGCTGGCGCCATCATCGGCCCGGTCGTGGTCGAAATCGGCCGGGCGCTGGACCTGACGCCGACCGAAGCAGGCCTGGTCATCACCACGCACGGCCTGACCATAGCGCTGGTAAGCATCGGGGCCGGGCGTCTCATCGACCGGATCGGCCCGCGGCTGCCGCTGGCGCTGGGCCTCATCATTTACGGCATCGCGGGCGGGGCCGGCCTGTTTATCCGCAATTTCGAGATTCTTCTCCTGTCCCGGGTCATTCTGGGCATCGGCGTGGCGGGCATGTTCACGGGAGTAACGGTCGCGCTCCTGAGGGCATATACAGGCGCGGCGCAACTGCGGATGATGGGATACCGGGGAGCGGCCAACAGCCTCGGGGGCGCCGTCTGGCCCCTTGTCGGAGGAGCTGCCGGGTTGATCGCCTGGTACCTGCCATTCGGCGTCTATCTGCTGGGTGTGCCCCTGGGCATCGCCGCGCTCCTGGTCGTGCCCGACCTCCGGATCGCGCCGCACGGCTTGGCCGGGCCGGCGAAAACCGGCCGTTACCGGTTCAGACCCATGCTGCTGCTGCCGTATCTGTTGATGTTCATCACCAATATCCTGCTTTACGGCGTAGTTGTGTTTTTCCCTCAGCGACTCAGCCAGTTCGGAATACGGAACACCCTGGCCGTGGGGCTGTTTCTCGTGGTGGCGCCGCTGTGCGGTGCGGCTGTTGCCACACAATATGGCCGCATCTCGCGTCACCTGTCGATCCCGGGCCGGGCAGCCGCGAGCCTGCTGGCATGGATACCCGCGTTTGCGCTGGCGGCCCTGGCCGGGAACTGGCCGCCGCTGCTGCTGACGGCGATGCTGTTCGGTACGGGTTCGGGAATCATGTTTCCCACTGTCGTTCTCTGGGTTGACCGGATAACGGAAAATCGGTATCAGGCGACGGCCGCTTCCGTGATCCCGGTTTTTGGTTTTATGGGCCAGTTCCTCTCTCCCGTGCTGCTGGGGCCCATCGCCCAGGCTTGGGGCTTTGGCGCCATGTTCTGGATCGTCGCGGCTATTCCGGTGGCGGCGCTGGCGCCCACTCTGCTGGCCGGGCTGCGATCTTCACCAGAAGAGGACGGCCGGCATTAGGACCTGGCCAGGCAGCCTCTTCATGGCGAGGCCGGGCCGCCCAGGGCTCTGACCATCTCCTGGGGAGGCAAGCAGTCTTTGTTTATCGACTTCAATGTCCAGGTTCATAAAACAGTGTTTTCCGTCCCGGAAGAACGCGCTCGATGAGGGTCGTTTTGCCTACTTGCCGGGCGCCAATGATAACGTCAGACCGTACTGAAAAGCACAGACTTGCTCACCGTTCTCAGTCGCTCACAAAGCAATAGAAGAGTCCGTCCCCTCCCGTGCTTCTAACACGAATTACTCTTCAATAACAGCCGGCTATTCTGGACGCGTGTTCTTTTCCGGATATTCCTGCTCACCGACCTTAGGGGTGGAACCGGGCAAAGAACCCTGATATCCCCCTCAGCCCGAACCGTCCTTCCCCTCCACGTGCAAATCCGGCAGCCATTGCAGCCATCCGGGGAGGTACCAGTTGCGGTCGCCCAGCATCTTCATGGTGGCCGGAACCAGCACCGAGCGGATGATGGTGGCGTCCAGAAACACGGCGACCGCCAGGCCGAAGCCTATCTGCTGGAACATCACCAGCTCCCCGCTGGCAAATCCCGAGAAGACAGCCACCATGATCAGGGCGGCGCCGGTTATGATCTTGCCGGTTGAGGCCAGCCCGAAGGCCACCGACTCGGCATTGTCGCCGGTTTGCATATAGCGCTCGCGGATCCGGCTCAACAGAAAAACGTGATAATCCATGGACAGGCCGAAAAGCACGGAAAACAGGAGCAGCGGCACCCAGGCTTCCACCACCTCCACCTGCCGGAAGCCGAGCAAGCCGGCGCCTATTCCTTTCTGGAAGACGATGACTATGAGGCCGTAGGCCGCCCCCACCGAAAGCAGGTTCATGAGGATGGCCTTGAGGGGCATGATCAGCGAACGGAAGACGGCCGTAAGCAGTAAAAAGCTCAGGCCCAGCACGAACAGGAACACGAAGGGCAGGTAGCGGTCGGTCAGCTCGAAGTAGTCATGGTTCACGGCCGGCATACCGGATACCAGCACTTCGGCGTCAGTGCCGGCAAAGGCTCTGGGCACGTAATCCTGCCGCAGGCGCTCCACGGCGCCAGTGGCGCTCTCACTGGTCTCGGGCGCTGTTACCGGCAACGACACCAGCGCCAGGTCGCCGGGGCCATTGGCCTGGAACTGGCTCATGCCGGTGAAGGCGTCATCACTCCTGACCTCGTTCTCCAGATTCGTGATGGCCTGTCTCACCTCCGGGGAATTCACGTCGCCGTTTACCACCACCTCCACGGGAGCCAGCAGACCAGCCGAGAAATCGCGCTTGAGCATCAGGAAACCCTGTTTGGATTTAAAGCTGTCCGGCAGGGTCTCGATACCGCTGGCTCCCGTCTCCATCTGAAAGTAATAGAGGGCCGGGATCAGGAGCAGAGCTATTGCCAAAAGCGCGCTGACGAGCGCCCGCTTCATTACGGCGCCAGCGATCCACTGCCAGAAGCGGCCGCCCCCGCTGCGGCCGGACCTCGCGCCCCCGGAGGTTGAGCTGCCCGGGTCCCTCGCTTCGCCGGTGATGGCGGTGGCGGCAACTGGAGCGCCCGGGATCGCGGAAGCCGGGCAGCCCGGAGTGGAATTGCCGGCTGCTTGCGAAACGTGGTTGGCGGGTGCGCCCGGGCCTGGAGCGGCAGCCGTGGATTTGTCTGCCCTGGCGCCCGGCACACGGCGCCCTATCGACAACGGAATTCCAAGGGAGTTGATCCGTCCCTTAAGCAGCCCCAGCACGGCCGGAAGCAGGGTCAGGCACGCCAGCACCGATATTGCCACCACGGACATGGCGCCTGCCGCCAGGCTGTAAAAAATCGACAGCGGCACGATCATCAGGCCGATCAGGGCCAGTATCACAGTCATGCCGGAGAAGAGGACGGCGCGGCTGGCTGTGGCTCCGGCAGTCTCTATGGCATCCAGATAATGCCGGCCCCGGGCCAGTTCGTCCCGGTAGCGGGAGACAACAAACAAGGAGTAATCGATACCGACCGCCAGGCCCATCATCGTGATCATGTTGACCACGAAGAAGCTCATGGTAAATCTCTGGCCGGCCAGGGCGGTGATGCCGACTGCCACGAGGATGGAAAAACCTGCCAGCGACAGCGGCATCCCCGCCGCCACCAGGGTGCCAAACACGACGATGAGAATTATCAAGGCGATGGGGACGCCTATGAGCTCAGCCCGCCTGAGGTCGCTTTCAGCCACCTTGTTAAAGTCGTCGTTCACGCTGGAGGAGCCGGTGACATGCATGATGAGTCCATTGCCGCTGTTTTCCCCGGCCTGCTCCACGACTTCCACCAGCCGGCCCACATTTTTTTCCGCGTCGTCCTGATCGCCGGCCATCACCACCATCAGGATGGTCGAATGCCTGTCCGGGGAAACCAGGGATTCGTCGCGCTCCAGGTAATAGTAAGTGCCTGTCTCGACCACCTCCGGCCCCAGCCCGGAGATGGCCATCGCCAGCGTGTCGAGCTCCTGCCTGTAACGGGGGTCGTCGACGGTCATGGTTTCCGATGAGACCACCACAAGTTCCTGGAATTCACGGGGTCCCCGCAACCGCTCCTCCAGCATTCTGATGCCGCGTTCGGACTCCGGGTCCCGGGTGAATTCATACTCGACTGTCAGGGCGCTTCCCAGCAGGAATGCCACGGACGCCACGGCTATTCCGGAGACGAGCGTCCAGACGGCAATGGTCCTCCAGGGCCGGCGGGCGCAGGCGCGGGCCAGGCTTCCGGTGGAGATTATCCGCTTTAGCGACAAGCGGGTCACCCGGTATCCCCGCTGGTCAGGCAGACCGTCATTTCTTTTGCCGGTTTTTCTGAAAGCAACCGCATTATCTAATACATTGTATGCAAATCAGAGAGCTATCGGAAAAACTTGTTTATATTTTCCTTCTCTCTGGTAAAAAGCTTACACAAAAAGACATACGATTAAGGCGAGTGAACTAACAACATTCGGGAGGCTGCCATGGAAGCCGGAAGAAACGAGAACAGCGAACCCAAGCCCATCGAGATCGACTTCCCGGAGGAGCCTGTTCCGCATCTGAAGATCGGCGTGGGCGCCTGCCGCCTGCGGATCAGGCCGGGCGAAGCGGGTGGCAGGTGGGTAAGTGGTATCTACGAAGACCCGACCGGCGGCATGCCCTACAAGGTCACCCGTGAGGGCGGCACGGTCCGGCTTACTCAAAAACAGGGTCTTGCCACCCTGAAAAGTCCCTTTGCCGGGATCCCGGTCATGGATATCGCACTGGGAAAGGACAAACCATACTCACTGGCCATCGAAAGCGGAGCCAGCGACACCGTAGCGGATCTGGGGGGACTGCCCATAAACATGCTACTTCTCAAAAAAGGAGCCGGCAAGGCGGCATTCGACTTCTCCGGACCTAATCCCGCTGAGATGGAGAAGCTGGACGTGGACGCGGGAGCAGTAGCCCTGACTATCCGCAACCTGGCCAACGCCAATTTCAAGGAGATGACACTCAACGGCGGCGCCGCCTCCTATGAGCTTGATTTCAGCGGCGGGCTCAAGCGGCCGGCCCAAGCCAGGATAAACGCAGGCGCTTCCACGGTGAAGCTAAGCATTCCCGGAACGACCGCCGCCCGGATCAGACCCGGCTCGGTAATCGGCGCCCTTGAGATAGGCGATGGCCTGATGAAGAAGGAAGGAGCCTTCTGGACTGAAGCCGCCCTGGCCGGAAAGGAACCTGTGCTTGACCTGAATGCAAGCATAGCTCTGGGAAAGCTGGTTCTCGAAGTAATCTGAGGTGCAGCCGGCGCGGCTGCCTTTTCACTCACAACCGGTCTCTTTGTTAGAATCTCTACACCATGGGAAAGAATATCAGAGCCCTGTCCGGAACCAGAGGCCGTCGGTTGCAGCCGGATATACCTACAGAGCGGGGGAGTAAATGGCGGAACGAAAGTTCATCACCTTCCTGAGCGACTTTGGCTATATCGACGATTTCGTGGGCACCTGCCACGGCGTGATCAAGAAGATAGCTCCAGAGGTCGAGATCATCGACATCACCCACGAGATCCAGCGTCACCACATTCTGCAGGGAGCCGTGGTCCTGGCCAACACCTTGCCCTACATGCCCGAGAGCGTCATCCTGGCCGTTGTCGACCCGGGGGTCGGCGGCCAGCGGAAGCCGGTGGCTATCCGCACAGCCCGGGGCCGTTTTCTGGTAGGTCCCGATAACGGCCTGCTGTCGCTGGCCGCCAACAGGCTGGGAGGTGCCGAGGAGGCGGTGGAGCTGGCCTGCACCGCTTTCGCGCTGCCCCATGTCTGCAAGACCTTCGAGGGCCGCGACCTGTTCTCGCCGGTGGCGGCGCACATCACCCGGGGGGTGTCATTTGAACAGCTGGGCTCTCCGCTGCCGGTCGATCAGCTGGAGCAGGCTCAACTCCCGGAACCCGTGCGAAGCAAGGACGGGATCACTGCCAGAGTGATCTATGTGGACCGCTTCGGAAACGTGCAGCTCAACCTTACCCCGGATGACCTGGCGTCAATTGGAGCGAAGCAGGGCGGTTTCCTGAGCGTCCTGCACGGCGATGAAGGCTGGAAGGTGCCATATGTCGAGACTTTCGGCGACGTGGCTCCCGAGGAGATCCTGGTATATGAGGATTCCTACGGTAAAATTGCATTCTCGGTAAACCAGGGCGACGCCGGCCGCATCTTCCAGATCGGCGAAGGGAACGAGATGCATTTCCGGACCGCTTGACGCCATGGTCGCCGCCGCAGACAGATCCTCTCCCGAAAACAGCTCCGCCCGATTGGCAATTTTTTTGTTCGACACGACTCATGACGCCATGCAGGCGGAAGAAGCGATCATCGAAGGCGGTTTCTGGAACGAGCTGGTGCCGCGCCCACCCGATTCGGCGAACACGCTCTGCGGGCTGGCCATCGCCGTGGAGCCCGGCGACCGCGAAGAAATCACGTCTTTGCTTGCCGGCGAGGGGATCCGGTTCCAGCAATACGAGCCCGCTGGAACATGAACCGGCACCTGAAAGTAGTAGGGGAAGGCGGGCCCGGAAAAGACGGCGAAAAAGGCGGCCTGGACGCCCGTGTTTTTAGGGCGATGAGAACCCGGGTCCATCCCCGCCCCCTGGAGCTGGCAGTGATCGCCTTCACTGTCACCGGCAATTACGGGCTCTTCTGGCTGGGTCTTTCGGCGGCCTTCTGGCAGCTGGTTGAAGACAGCCCTCCGGGCATTTTCGTTATCATGCCCCTCTTCCTTTACCTGACGCTTCTCGCCAACTACATCATCAAAGCAGCCCTCGGGCGCCGGAGGCCGGCGCCGGCCGGTGAGGAACTAAAGCCGCTGGTGGGCGTGCCGTCCAGCCGCTCCTTTCCTTCCTCGCACGCGGCCATGTCATTCGCGGCCGCGATCTTCATGACCTTCATTCACCCGGGATTATGGCCGCTGTTCCTCGGATTGGCCCTGGCCATGTCATGGTCGCGCGTATATGTAGGAGTTCATTACCCGTCTGACGTACTGGCCGGCACCCTGGTAGGCCTGATCATGGGAGGTGCCATACTGTGGCTGATAACATGAAACAACTTGAGGTAATTTCAGACAGGCGGAACGAGCTTATTGACATCACATCTGACTTGCAGTCCGTGGTTGACGAGAGCGGTATCAGCAATGGCCTCTGTCACGTTTATGTGCCGCATACCACCGCCGCGGTCACCATCAACGAGAGCGCCGACCCCGCCGTGCGCGCAGATATCATCATGGAGCTGGACAAGGTCATTCCGCACTCCGACAACTACACGCACCTTGAGGGAAACTCCGCGGCCCATATCAAAGCCAGCCTCGTCGGCTGCTCGGAAACCATCCTGGTCAAGGGCGGCCGCCTGGTGCTGGGCACCTGGCAGGCGGTGTACTTCTGCGAGTTCGACGGGCCCCGCGCGCGGCTGGTGATTTTAAAGGTCGCCGAAGGTTGACCTTCCCGGCGGGGAGGACTGTTCACATTTTATTCACATTACGTTCACCTTCCATTAACCTGCGGCCTTCCTGCTTCTGATAATCTCCCCGCGTGCTTATCGCGCATCCAGATAATCCAAATAGGAGCATATGAGAATGAAGAATGCCCGATATAAAAGGTTTGCGGCGCTGGCCCTGACGGCCGCGCTGGCCGTGCTTGCCGCCAGTTGCGGCGAAACCGCTGGCAGCAGAAACTCGTTTGAAGCCAAGGGCTCTGACACCATGGTCAACCTTTCCCAGATGTGGGCTGAGGAATACATGAAAGAAAACCCGCAGATAAGCATTGCCGTCACCGGCGGAGGTTCCGGCACCGGCATCAGCGCCATGATCAACGGCACCACGGATATCGCCAACTCCTCGCGGGAAATGAAGGAGGAGGAGAAGGCGGAAGCCGAGGCCAAAGGCGTTGAGGTTGTCGAGAATCTGGTGGCGCTGGATGGACTTGCTGTCATCGTTCATCCCGGCAACAGTGTGACCGAGCTCAGCATTGACGAACTGGCCGGCCTTTTCACCGGCAGGATCTCCGACTGGCAGGAAGTCGGGGGCGAGCCCGGCCCTATCGTCCTGCTGTCGCGCGAGAGCAACTCGGGCACCCATGTCTTCTTCAAGGAGCACGTGCTAAATGAGGAGGAGTTCGCACCCCGGACCCTTTTGTTGCCCTCTTCCCAGCAGATCATCGATGAACTTGTCAATAATCCCCGGGCGATCGGTTACGTGGGACTCGGCTACGTCTCGGACGGAGTCAGGACGCTTGAAGTGAAAGAGGATGAGGCCTCACCGGGAATTGAGCCGAACGTCGCCAGCGTCCAGGACGGAAGCTATCCCATCTCCAGGCCTCTGTTCGTGTACTCCAAGCAGGACTCGCCACAGGTGGTGCTCGATTTCCTGGAGTGGATAATGGGCCCCCAGGGCCAAAAGGTAGTGGAGGAGCTGGAGTTCGTGCCGCTCAACCAGTAACTGAACGCATTTTTTAAATGATCCAGATGATGAATCGGGCCGGCGAAAGCCATATGAGCGTGGCCGTTGGGAAACCCGCCAGGGCGCCATGGTAAAAGTCAACAAGTTCCAGAAATTCCGGGAAGCGCTAATCGGCAAGCTCATCCTCCTCTGCGGCGTCACGTCCATCGCCGTCATGGCGCTGATCTTCCTCTTCCTCTTCCGGGACGCCTTTTCACTGTTTGGCCACTATTCCCCCATCGATTTCCTCACGGGGCAAAACTGGTATCCCATCTCGTCACCGCCGGTGTTCGGCATCCTGCCGCTGATCCTGGGTTCCCTTCTGGTGACGTTGATCGCCGTAGTCATCGCCGTGCCGCTAGGGATTGGCACCGCCATATACATCGCCGAGGTCGCGCCGGCGTGGCTCAGGGAGAGCCTGAAGCCGATTATCGAGATCGTGGCCGGCATTCCTTCGGTGGTTCTGGGCTTTATCGGCCTTATCCTGCTGGCTCCCTGGATACAGAAGCTGTTCAGCCTGAACACGGGACTGACGGCGCTGACCGGAGGCATCATGCTGGCTTTCATGGCGTTGCCCACCATCATCTCCATAGCCGAAGACGCCATAAACGCCGTGCCGCTCTCCTACCGGGAGGGCTCGCTGGCCATGGGCGCCACCGGCTGGCAGACCACGCGGCGGGTGGTGGTGCCTGCGGCCATGTCCGGCATCTCCGCCGCGGTGATGCTCGGAATAGGCCGCGCCATCGGCGAAACCATGGTGGTGCTGATGGTTACCGGCAACGCGGCTGTGATGCCTACGGCGCTGGATTCCGCTTTACACCCGGTGCGCACGCTCACCGGCACCATCGCCCAGGAGATGGGCGAGACGGTCTTCCAGAGCCCTCACTACTACGCCCTGTTCGCCATCGGGCTGACCCTTTTTCTGATCACCTTTGCCGTTAACTGGGTCGCGGACGCGGTACTGTACCGCTACCGGGAGAGCGAATAATGAGCCACGTCCGGAAACAGCTCGTCTACGAGAAGATCGCGCACACATTCCTGGGGCTGGCGGCGGCCCTGACGGCTGCGCCGGTGATTATTATCATTGTTTTCCTGCTGGTCAAGGGTTCGGCAGCCCTGACGCCGGAGTTTTTAACCGGCATGCCCCGCGAAGGCATGAAATCCGGGGGAATCTTCCCTGCCATCCTGGGCACTTTTTATTTAGTCATCGGCACTGTGCTGTTTTCGGTGCCGGTAGGCACGCTGGCCGCAATCTACCTCACCGAATACGCCAAACAGGGCCGCCTTACCCGCACTATCCGCCTGGCGATTGCCAACATGGCCGGGGTGCCCTCGGTTGTGTACGGCCTGTTCGGCCTGGGGCTTTTTGTCCTGTTTCTGAAAATGGGCACCTCGCTGCTGGCGGGATCCCTGACCCTGGGCATTCTGGTGTTGCCGGTGGTCATCACCGCCGCCGAGGAAGCGCTGCTGGCTGTTCCACAGTCTTTCAGGCAGGCCTCTCTGGCCCTGGGAGCCACCCGCTGGCAGACCACCAGGAAAGTGGTCCTTCCCAACTCGATTTCCGGAATCATCACCGGCACGGTGTTGGCTATCGGCAGGGCGGCGGGCGAAACGGCCGCCATCATGTTTACCGTGGCGGCTTTCTTTTTGCCGGCGCTGCCGAGCTCGCCGTTCAGCCAGGCCATGGCCCTCCCCTATCATCTCTACACCGTCTCGACTCAGGTACCCGGCATGCCGGAAGCAATCAAGTGGGGCACCGCTCTGGTTCTCCTGCTCCTGGTGTTATTATTTACATTGACGGCTGCTCTGGTCAGAGCCAGATTCAGAAGAAAGAAAAGGTGGTAATGGCGGAGCTCGACGGAAACAAAATCAAGGTCCGGATCGAGTCGGTTGACTTCTATTACGAGGATTTCAAGGCTCTCGAGGACATTTCGATCGATATTGAAAGCAACAGGGTGACGGCGCTGATAGGCCCTTCGGGATGTGGCAAGTCAACCGTGCTGAGGCTGATGAACCGGATGCATGAAGTCATGGGAAAAACCAGGCTCAAAGGAAAGGTAACCCTGGATGACCAGGATATATATGCTCCCGGCGTGGACGTGGTGGAGCTGAGATCCCGCATCGGCGAGATCTTTCAAAAGCCGAACCCCTTCCCTAAATCCATTTACGATAACGTTGCCTTCGGCCCCCGCCTGCAGGGCAGAAAGAGCAGGAGCGAGCTCGACGGCATCGTCGAGAAGGCGCTCAAGCAGGCGGCGCTCTGGAAGGAAGTGAAAAACAAGCTGAATACCTCGGCGCTGGAGCTCTCCGGGGGGCAGCAGCAGCGGCTATGCATCGCCCGCACCCTGGCGGTGGAGCCCGAGGTTATCCTCATGGACGAGCCCTGTTCCGCGCTCGACCCGGTAGCCACGCAGCAGATCGAGGATACCATGGAAGTGCTCAAGGAGAACTACACGATCATCATCGTCACACATAACATGCAGCAGGCGGCACGCGTGTCGGAATACACGGGCTTCATGCTCATTCAAGAGACGGGAGAACCGGGGAAGCTTGTGGAATTCGGGCCGACCAGCAAGATATTCACGATGCCTGACAAAAAGGAAACCGAAAATTACATCACGGGAAGGTTCGGATAAGCCATGACCAGACAGTCTTTTCATGACGGGCTCAAGATGCTAAACGAGGAGATTTTGAGGATGGGGAGCCTGGTGGTCGAGGCAGTCGACCTTTCCACGCAGGCGCTGCTAAAAGGCGACCGCGCCCAGGCCAACTCGGTGATCGCCGGCGACGAGGACATCAACGAGCTCAATCTGCGGATCGAAGGACAGTGCCTTGCCCTTCAGGCCCAGCAGCAGCCGGTCGCCCGCGACCTGAGGCTGCTTCATACCTGCCTGCTGGTGAGCCTGCACCTGGAGAGGATCGGCGACCTGGCGGTCAACATAGCCAAGATCGCCAAACGGCTGGAGCGCACCGAGGGCAGCGAGCCTTTCATGGACCTGCTCAGGAAGATGTCGGCCCAGTCGCTGGAGGTGCTCAGGCGTGGGATCCAGGCCTTCGCCGATCGCGACACCGAACTGGCCAAGTCTCTGGAGACGCTCGACGAGCCGATCGACGACATGTATAAGGAGATACTCGGCCGCTTGCTGCATCCCAAGGGAGAGGAGGAAGCGGCGGCTTCCACGGAATGGGCGACGCACATCGCCCTGGCCAGCCGCTACATCGAGCGCATTGCCGATCAGGTGGTGGACATGGGAGCCCGTATTGACTTCCTGGTGACGGGCCATCTCGATGGCCAGTATTTTGACATCGAACGCTTCGGCGAGTAAGGCCTCAAGACCGGTTCTTGTTATCGGTAACCGGCATGGCGTTTCGGGCTGCGGCGGCTCGCCGGAGGGCCACCGTCTGGAGAATCCGGAATGAACCTCGTGCTCATCATCTTTCTGGCAACCGCCCTGATGGCGTCCGCTGCCATTCTGGCCATCCTGATATCAAGGCTGCGGCGGCAGCGGGCCGTCATGGAAACCATTCTGAGCGCAACCGGCAGCGAATCGCCGGAGGAGGCCGCCGGTTCGCTGGCCCGGCTAACCGACAGAGAAGTTGTGGCGGGGATAGTATCCACTCGGCTGAAGCAGCTGCTGGCAACCTACCCGAAGCCGGTCCTGCTGCTGGACGAGTCCGCGGCTATAATTGATCTGAGCAGAAAAGCGGAGACGGAGCTGGAGCAGCCGCGGCGGAAACGGGGCCTGCTGGAAAGCCTGGGCAGCCACGATCTGGATGAAGCGGTCCGGCGGGCCATGGACAGGCTGGAACCGCAGGAACTAACCGTGCGTCTGCACGCCCACGGCCGCCGCCCTTACGCGGCCAGCATATTCCCCTTCCGGAATTCAGACCGCCGTGAATGCGTCGTCTTCCTGGAAGACGTAAGCACTCCGATGAAGTTCGGCGAGCTCAGATCGCAGTTCGCCGCCACGGTATCGCACGAGCTGCGCACACCGCTGGCCGGCATCCGCGTGCTGGTTGAGAGCCTTCGCGATCAGGAAATGCCGAAGGAGGAGGCGGTCCGCTTTCTGACCAAGATCGAGGCCGAGACCGCCAGGTTGAGGCAGCTCATCGAAGAGATCCTGTTTCTCTCCCGGCTGGAATCAGGAGCAGCCGAAAGCATCAGGGGCGAGACTGTTCTGAGGCCCCTGGCGGACCAGATTCTCAAGGACAAGGAGCAGCTCATCGGCAAGTTCGAGGTGAAAGTGGAAAATATGGTCCCGGACGGACTCTCTTTGCCTTTGAACGAACGTATGGCCACCACCGTGCTGTCCAACCTCATAGATAACGCCATCAAATACAGCGGGCGGGGCTCCCGGGTTGAGATCTCAGCCGGCGAAGAAGGCAACCGGGTGGAATTTATGGTCCGCGACGACGGCATCGGCATCGACGCCGAGCACCTCCCCCATATTTTCGAGCGGTTTTACCGGGTGGACAGATCCCGCAGCCGCCGGCTGGGCGGGACCGGCCTGGGGCTCTCCATCGTCAAGCACATCGTCGAAAGCGCGGGCGGCGAGGTGCAGGCCATCAGCCGGGAGGGATTCGGCACCGAAATGACTGTCACGCTGCCAGCATCCGGGATCATGGAGCCGTAGAATCTCCCTTGATCTCGAACTTGTAGCCGAACCCGTGATGGGTCTGCAGGAACGTCTTATCCGGGAAGGCTTTCTCCAGCTTCTTCCTGATCCTCCTGACGAAAACATCCACGGACCGGTCCCCATGCATCATCTCGTAACCCCAGACCAGTTTATAGATGTCTTCACGGGAAATTACCTTCGGAGCCTCCCGGGCCAACAGGTAAAGCACCGCGAATTCCTTTGAGGTCAAAGCCAATGGTTTTCCCTCGCCGTATGCCTCTTTTCTGGCAGCGTCGATAGTGAGGGGGCCGGCGACGACCGGCTCCCTGCCCGACAGCGTCGCAGCCCGGGCTTGCTGGCGGGCGCGCCTGAGCTGCGCCTCCACGCGGGCCATCAGCTCCGCCATGCCGAATGGTTTGGTCAGATAGTCGTCGGCTCCGATAGAAAGCCCCTTGACCTTGTCGAACTCGCTGGTGCGGGCGCTGCACATGATAATGGGCAGATCGAATTCCTCCCGCCGCGCCTGCTCGCAGAGCTTCCAGCCGTCCATCTGGGGCAGCATCAGATCAAGGATCATCAGATCGGGCCTTCCGCGCCTGAGCTGTCTCAAACCTTCCAGGCCGTTGCCCGCGGTAAGCACGGCATAGCCGTTCTGCCTCAGATTGAAAGCGATGGCCTCGCAGATGACTTCATCGTCTTCGACGACCAATACGCGCGCTGGAGTTTCAGCCTTTTGGTTCATACTGAAAATTTTATCAGAGGCGCGGGCTCACGTCGCAGATCTTTAATCTGCTGAAAATCCTTCTTTATTTAAAGATGGCCTTATTTTACGCCGCCTCAAAAGATGTTAACGTTTTCCAGAGCTGAATGGAGAGGAAAGACATGCGCTGCGGGATCAACAACCAGGCCATGAAGGAAAAAGGGAAATGAGCCGGGCCAGGCAAAAGACCAGGGCGGGATGACAGCCGGTGAAGCTCACATTCCTCGGCACCCGCGGCGAGACGAAAACGCGCAGCAGGCGGCATTTCCGGCACAGCTCCCTGCTGGCGTCCTACCGGGGCGCCCGCATCATGATCGACTGCGGATATGACTGGCTGGGCAGGCTCCGGGAGATCCCCCGGCCCGGAGCCATCCTGGTCACCCACGCTCATCCCGACCACGCCTGGGGCCTGAAGGAGGGCGCCCCCTCGCCCGTGTACGCCAGCGCTGACACCTGGGAGATCATCGGCGGTTTTCCCATCCGGGACAAGCGGCTGGCAAAGCCGGGTGAGCCGGTTTCATGGCGCGGCTTTACCTTTGAATCGTTTCCCGTGGAGCATTCCCTCAGGGCTCCCGCCAACGGCTACCGGATAACGGCCGGGCGCCGCAGCATTTTTTACGTGCCGGATGTCGTCTACATCATGAACCGGGCGGGCGCGCTCAGGGGCTTGGACCTTTATGTCGGCGACGGCGCCACCCTGACCCGGTCCATGGTGCGCCGCCGCAGTGACAGGCTCTTTGGGCACGCGCCGGTGCGGACCCAGTTGACATGGTGCATGAAGGAGGGTGTGCCCGGGGCCATCATCACCCATTGCGGCACGGAGATCGTTGGCGGTGATGAAACTCAGGTCGCTGCCCGCCTGGAGGCGATGGCTGCCGAGCGCGGCGTTTCCGCGAGAGTGGCTTACGACGGGATGGAACTGGTTTTAAGATAATAGGGGGCGCCCGCGAGGATTCGCCCCGGAAGGCACTCGCCGGGCGCGGCTCTCTCCGGAGAGCCGCGCCCGGCGCGATATCAATCTGGTTCTTTCCTGCTTATACCGTCGGCTGGGCTTCCGGCGCTTCCTCGCCCTCGGTGATGTCTCTGTAGACCTGCACCGTGAGCACCAGGATGAAGGTGGCGACGGCCATCTGGATTATATAGCCGATCAGGGCTCCGATGATTGGCACAATCCCCAGGATCATCGCCACTATGCTGGCGCCGATGGAGAGACCAAACGCGATGAGGACCAAAACGATTGTGTCAACGAGGTACTCCTTGACTAATGAAAAGCTATCCTTCAAGGCATCGATAGCTCCCATGCCTCCATAGGCGACAGCGGCATATGCGTATATCAGAAAGAACGCGGCGATAATGCCGGGGATCACGCAGAGCAAGGTGCCGATACCGATAATCAGAAAAAGGAGGATTCCCACCAGGAGCAGCTGTCCGAGGTTGCCGGTGAACCGGCTGAAACCGCTCCCCAGCGACGTGGAGCCGGTCTCCACTACTTCGGCAGCCATGGAAACAGTCCAGCCGAAGGTAACAAAGCTTGCCGCCGCTGCCAGAATCACAAAAAGAAAAAGGCCGCCGATGGCCGCTCCGGCCGTGATCTCTCCCGGACTGATGGCTATTCCCCCGATGGCGGCGCCAATAATCACAAAAGCAAGCGCGAAGATGATTACGCCAAGAAGAACCTGCGGCACAAAAATCAGAGGGTTGTTTTTAACATAATCAATGCAGGTGCTGAATATCCTTCCGATATCGATAGTCATTTGCTGTCTCCTTTTTTAATTTTGCTTTTTATTCAACATCAATCTTATGAAACCTTTATGATGTACCCGCATCAAATTTGATTAAACAACTTTTCAGGTTATCCAAGTGCTTGTATGTGAAGGAGGCATCCGGTCATGAATGCTGACGAACGGAAGAAACGTATCGAGGAGCTCAAGCGCGAGCTGGGCGAACTGAGGAAAATAAAGTCCTCCCACGGGGGTCACGCGATAGACTTTCAGATGCTCGAGATCGAGGACGAGATCGCCGAACTGAGAGCGCAGCGATAGGCGAACCGGCTCCGCCCGTTTAAGGAACCGGCCTGTGGCGCTCCCTGTCGCTCTTAAGCTGCGGCATGAACGACGCGGCGATGATCGCCATGATCACGATGATGACGGAAAACAGGAAGACGTCCTGAAAGGCCTGGGAGAAGGCAGTGACCGCGGCCGGACTTCCGGAGATGCCCTGCGAAACATCGGCCGGCGAAGCGCCGGCGGAGATTTGATTCGCCGGCAGGCCCGTTCCTCTCAGATGCGCCGCCACCCGCCATGAGAGCAAGGTGCCCACGATCGCCATGCCGAAAGATCCGCCGACGAAGCGGCTCATTTGCGGCAGCGACGAAGCTACCCCGCGCTTGTCCGCAGGCACGTCATGCAGCGCCGCCGTGGTCAGTGGAGCCATCGTCAGCCCCAGGCCTATGCCCATGACCGCGATCGCCAGGCTCAGGAAAAGAGCAGACGAATCTACAGCAATAATCCGTGAGACCAGGACATAACCCGCGGCCGCGATGAACAGGCCCAAAAGCGGCGTGCTCCGGGCGCCTATCCTGGTAGTGAGCCGTCCCCCCAAAGGAGCCACCAGCAAAAACATGAGCGCCAGAGGCGCTATCCTGAGGCCGGCGGCCGCGGGGGAATCGCCCGCCACCGTCTGGAAGAAGAAAGGCAGCAGCACCAGTGAGCCAAAAAAGGCGCCTGAGGAGAAGAAGGCCGCGACATTTGCGGAAACGAGCGAACGGAACCTGAACAGCCCCAGGTCGAGCATGGGGCGCGTCGCTGTTTTTTCCCGGAGTATGAACAGCGCCAGGAAAACAACGAAAATGGCGAAGCACGCCAGTGTCCGGTAACCGGTCCAACCCCAGGCCCGGCCCTGGCTCAAGCCCAGGAGTCCTCCGAACAAGCCGATGGTTAGCAACACTCCCCCAGGCACATCGAAACTCCTGTCGCCTTCCGGCTTATGTTCTGTTTCCTTGAGGATCCACACCGCGGCAGGAGCGATTATCAAACAGAGGGGCACGACCACCAGGAACACGCTGCGCCAGCCAAAGACTTCCACCAGAAAACCTCCGCCTACAAGTCCCACAGTCGGAGCAGAACCCATGAGTCCGCCCAGGATGCCGAGCGCCTGGGCCCGTTCCCTGCCCGGAAAAGCACCCACCACATAGGCAAGAGCCATGGTCGCCAGGCCGCTGGTGCCGACAGCCATGAGGCCGCGTCCGGCGATCAGGGAGTGCACGCTCCAGGCAAAGGCGCAAAGCACGGACATGGCCGTGAAAACAAGCAGTCCGGTAACGAAAACCTTTTTGTGCCCGTATATGTCGCCCGCCCGGCCAGCGACGGGCATAAGGGTGGCCTGGGTGATCATGTAGATGGTGGCGACCCAGGCTGTGGTGGGTATGCTGGAGCCGAACTCCCCCGAGATCGCGGGCAGAGCGATGTTCACAATCGAGGCGCTGAGGATGGTCATCATCATGCCGCTGGCCACCGTAACCAGCACCAGCCACCGGTACCTGGGATGGGCCCGTATCCTGTCGCGCAATGTCCCGTTCATGAATTTGATTTAATAGCCGGCAATGCTACTCCTACTCCTGAAGCGACCTTACCTTTCATCCTGAGCAGCCTATAATCCGTCATTTTGAGAAGATGCTCAACTTGTACCATTCGACTGGTCTTCCCGAGCGCGGACTTATCCTGTCATCCCGAGACTGTATCCCGGGCAGCGAGGAATCTGCTTTTCTTCCTCCCGAAAAGCAGATTCATCAGCCGCTTTACTTCCTGGGAATTACAATCTTTGGGAGTTCGTCCGGCATTGCGCTCATTGCTGCCTGCTGAATGCGATTATGGAGATGATGATCAGCGCGGAGGAGATGATGGCCAGCATGGCCAGGTCGTAGCCCAGCGGATACCGGGAAGGAAAATCGGCGACCATTATCGAGCGGAGCGCGTCCACGCCATAGGTCAGGGGATTTATCCGGGAGAGCACGTCCATCCATGCCGGAGCGCTGGACAGCTGGAACATGGCGCCGGAAATGAAGAACATGGGCATCATGATGAAGTTCATCACGACCTGAAACCCCTGCATGCTCTTAAGCCGCGTGGCAACCAGGATGCCCATGCCGGTCATGGAAATGGACACCAGGAACATCGTGGGCAGGAGAGCCAGCACCATCGGCAAAGTGAGACGGATGCCGACCAGGGGCGCCAGCAGCAGCATCAGCGCCCCCTGCGACGTGGCTATCGTGGCGCCGCTTATCACCTTTCCGAGGGCGATGCTCCAGCTGGGAACCGGGGCCACCAGCATTTCTTTCAGAAAGCCAAACTCGCGGTCCCAGACGATGGACACTGCCGCGAAAACGCCCGCGAACAGTACTGTCATCCCGAGGATTCCCGGAAACATGAAGACTTTGTAGTCAAAATCCGCCTCGGCCCCCGTGAACCTGAAGGAAGCGCCCAGGCCCTGCCCCAGTATGAACACGAACACGATGGGGCTTCCCAGGGAGCCGATGATGCGGGCCCGGTCCCGGAAATGCCTCTTTAAGTCACGAAGCCAGATGATGTATACAGCTCTGAACCTTCTCAATGGCTCCTGGCCCTCCTCCGGATCCTGATGCGGTCTTTCATGACCGCCATCTTGCCGGCTGCGGCCTCCTCCCGGATCTGCCTGCCGGTGAGGCTCAGAAACACGTCGTCGAGCGTCGGCTCCCTGACCGTGACGGATAGTATCTCGGTGCTGAGGCCCTTGAGCAGCTGCGGCAGCAGAGTGCGGCCGCTGGGTGCCTCCAGACGCAGGTGCGTCCCTGCCGGTCCCGAGTTGTCCGCGTGAGCCTCGAGGATGGCCCCGTTCAGACCGAAACGGTCCTTCAGCTCGCGGCGGGTGGCTTCGGCATCGACCGGACGCAGGGTGATTATATCGCCACCTACGCGGTGCTTGAGGTCGTCAGGCTTATCCAGCGCCACGATGTTGCCGTGGTCGATTATGGCGATGCGGTCACAGTTCTCAGCCTCGTCCATGTAATGGGTGGTCAGAAAAACCGTGATGCCGTATTGCTGCCTGAGTTCATGGACATATTCCCAGATGGCGGTGCGCGTCTGCGGGTCCAGGCCCAAAGTCGGTTCGTCGAGGAAAAGCACCCGAGGGTAGTGCATGAGGCCCCGGGCGATCTCCAGCCGCCGCTTCATACCGCCGGAAAAGGTCTCCACCTTGTCCCGCGACCGCTCGGCAAGCCCCACTATCTCCAGGACGCGCCGGGACCGGATCTCTCGCTCGGAGGCCGGCACGTTGTAGAGCATGGCGTGAAACTGCAGGTTCTCCCGGGCGGTCAGCTGCTCGTCCAGGGTGGGGTCCTGGAAGACTATTCCTATGGACTGGCGCACCTGGTCCTGCTGGGAAGAGATATCGTATCCATTGAGCGTGGCGTGACCCGAGGTGGGCTTCAGCAGCGTGCACAGCATGTTGATGGTGGTGGTCTTGCCGGCGCCGTTCGGGCCCAGGAAGCCGAAGACCTCCCGGCCGGCCACGTCGAAGCTCACCCGGTCGACTGCAATCAGGCTGCCGAAGACGCGGGTGAGGTCTTCCACCGAGATGATCGGCTCAGCGGGGTTCATTTTTCTTCCTCACGGGCGATCTCCCCGATGCGCGAGAGCTTCTGCATCGTGCGCGATACGAACTTCGCCACCTGCTCGGATTTCATGACGTTCAGGGAGTTTCCGTGCATACCTGAGAAGATGAGCAGCTTGTCTCCGGGATTGATGTCCAGCTTCTGCCGGGCATCGGCGGGAATGACAATCTGACCTCTTTCTCCGACTGTCGCCGATCCGTAAAACTCCGGCCCGTGTTCCTGTTTTTCATTCTGTTTTGCCATAGAAACCTTTCGTTGCCGGTTCCTCAATGACCGGATTGGCGTGCTCATTTCCACCCTTGGGAAATGTGTGATTTATCATACTAATAGTGTTGCTCATATTAATCAAGGAAAAATTTTTTGATTAAAAAAATTACGCGATTCTGGTTTGAAGCGATATTTTTGCCTGCAATCCGGGATAATGCTCTTCTTGCCGCAAAGCTGGCCAAGCCTGTTTAAAACGCCGGCTAATGGAAAAAAAATAAGTAGAGATGCGATGAAGGGAGGTGTTAATCATGGCACTGGTAAAATGGACACCGATGAAGGAGATCAGGGATCTCCAGCGCGAGATGAGCAGGGTATTTGGCCGTCCGTTCGTGTCCCTCTTTGAGGAGCCGAGCCGCGAGCTCACCGGATTCGGCCCGACGATGGACGTATATTCCAAGGACAACGACCTGATCGTGCGCGTGGAGATGCCGGGCATGAAGGCCGAGGACCTGGATATCTCGCTCAGCGAGCACACGCTGACCATCTCCGGCGAAAGGAAGGAAGACAAAGAGGTAAAGGAGGAGGACTTCTACCGCCGCGAGAGCTCATATGGCCGCTTCGAGAGGACTCTGCCTCTTCCGGAGAAGATCACAGAATCCGACATCGACGCTTCTTATGAGGATGGCATCCTGGAGGTGAAGGTGAAAGGAGCAGTGGAGGAAGAGCCGGTCAAAAAGATCGAGGTGAAGACCAAAGGCGAGAAGCAGGTAATAGAAGGCCCTTCCGGCGAATAGCAAAATCTCGGAAGGCTTGATAATCCATAGACGCTTTCTGAACAAGAAAGCGTCTTTTTTACGTTCCCGTTGAAAACAGGAGCGGGAAACGAAGAGACAAGCGCCTTTATCGCTATTCGGGAATCACCGGTTGATCGGTGGCGCTCAGGAGCATGAATACCTCGCTCAAATGCTCCATCGTGACCATGCCAAGCAGCCGCCCGTCCTCAACCACCGGCACCGCCTTGATGCCGAACTCGTTCATTCTGACATATACCTCGGAAAAGGGCGCGTCGGCGCGCACCACCGGGAATTCCCTAGTCATAACCTCACTCACGGACGCTTCCGGGCCCACATCGTGAAGCCCCTTGATGAGGCCGGAGCGGGTCAGCATTCCCTCGATCCGGCCGTCCGACACCACCGGGAAGTCCTCCTGATAGGTGCGGAGGGCCACCCCAACCACATCGCTGAGCCGGTCTTCGGGAGAAAGCACCCGTACGTCGCCCGCCATGGCCTGCCCGACCTTCAACCGGGCCAGAATCGATTTCATCTCTGTGCCGGCGCCTTCCTGCGAGGCGCCCAGATAGATGAATACGGCGATGATGATCCATAGCCACGCGCCCAGCAGCAGCCCGGTTATTCCCAGTATAAAAGCAAAAATCTGGCCGATGGTCACTGCCGCGCGGGTTGCCTTCACGTAAGACATTTTCAGGGCCAGGATGCTCCTCAGCACCCTGCCGCCGTCGAGCGGAAAGGCCGGCACCATGTTGAAGAAGGCCAGCACGAAGTTGATAAACAGCAGATAACTGATGAACGCCTGAACCGATATCCCCGTGAACAGATCCACATCCGCGTATGCCCCCCAGGGACCGCCGACCGGATCGGGGATGAGGTAAAGCAGCGGTATCAGCAGGAATCCGATGACCACATTGGTCATGGGGCCCACCACCGAAACCACCAGCTCCTTCATCGGATCCTCCGGCATGTTTTTCAGTAATGATACGCCGCCGATGGGCAGCAGGGTGATGCTCGATACCTGTCCCCCGTAGTGGATCGCCATCAGCGAATGGGCCAGCTCGTGAATTACCACGCAGGCAAATAAAACCGAGATCAGGGCCGCGCCGTAGACAGCTCCCTGATAACCGCGCTCGAAAAGTACTCCCCAGATATAGGCGGCGAAGAGCACGATCAGAAAGAAGGTGATGTGCATCCTCAGCTCAATGCCGAAAGCGCTCCCGATTTTAAAAGACCATTTCATGGCTGGTATTTACCCTATCCTGTCGGCCGTTAAAACAAAAGAATGCTTGCCAGGGCCTACCTGCCGTCCCCTAGCTGGGACAAAAGGCTCTGCGCTGCCCGGGCGCGGTGGCTGATGCGGTTTTTTTCTTCACCAGCCAGTTCGGATACGGTTGTCGAGTAATTCTCCGGAATAAAGACAGGATCGTAACCGAAACCGAACTCCCCGTGCGGCTCAGCGGCGATGACGCCCTTGAGCTCGCCTTCGGCTATGTACTCAAGACCCTCCGGAGAGTAGCAGACGATGACGCACACGAAACGGGCGGAGCGGTCAGGGTTGCCGGAAAGGTCGGCAAGCAGCTTGCTGACGTTCTCCACGTCGGTCGCCTGCTCTCCGGCGTAACGCGAAGAATAGATCCCGGGACCGCCGGCCAGGGCGCTGACCTCGATGCCTGAATCATCGGCCATCACCCACGGCGGCTTTCCATCGGCGAGGGAAGCCGTCTGCAGATACCACTCCCTCAAGGCACGCGCCTTCAGCCGCGCGTTATCTTCAAAGGTATTCCCGGTTTCCTCGGGCAGTTTAAATCCGGCCGGTTTCGGCTCTACCCGCATCCCCGGCAGCAGGTCCTGGAATTCCCGGGCCTTGTTGGCATTGGCGGTTGCCAGGATTATTTTTTTGGGGAGCATACTGATATCTTATCGCCTTTTTTATTGACCGTGAACCCGGGTATGGATATCCTCTCCTTCAGTTTGCCGTCCGTTTTTATGCTTTCCATTTTCTGATTCCTGATTTTCTCTTCCGGCACGCCGGAAACTGTATAGAATAATCGGCGGAATCTGCTCGAGGAGGAAACATGACAGCTGTGATCTCGATATCCGGATTGCATAAGTTCTTTGGCCCGACGCATGCGCTTGACGGCCTCGATCTCACCGTGGAAGAAGGAGAGGTGCATGGCTTCCTGGGGCCGAACGGCTCCGGCAAGACCACGACTCTCCGGATACTGCTGGGCCTGCTCCGGGCAGACTCTGGCACAGCCCGGCTTCTGGGTGGCGACCCCTGGCATGACGCCACCGAGCTTCACCGCCGCCTGGCTTACGTTCCCGGCGACGTCATGCTCTGGCCCAGCCTCACCGGCGGCGAGATCATCGATCTGCTGGGGCGGATGCGCGGCGGGCTGAACATCCGGCGCCGGGACGAACTTCTGGAAAGATTCGAGCTGGATACCAGGAAGAAGGGCCGCAGCTACTCAAAGGGGAACCGGCAGAAGGTTGCCTTGATTGCCGCCCTCGCTTCAAATGTCGAGCTGCTCCTTCTGGATGAGCCGACTGCGGGTCTTGACCCGCTGATGGACGCGATTTTCCGCGAATATATAACTGAGGAGCGGCATAACGGGCGCACCGTGCTGCTTTCCAGCCACATCCTCGCCGAGGTGGAGGCGCTCTGCAACAGGGTAACGATCATTCGCGAAGGGCGCGTTGTGGAGAGCGGCTCACTCGCCGAACTCAGGCACCTGACACGCACCTCGATCAAGGCCGTTCTGGCCCGCCCGGCGCCCGGACTGGACGGGCTGCCCGGCGTATACGATCTGCAGTCCGATGGATCCCGGGTGCGATTCGAGGTCGACACCGATCAGCTAAACGCTGTTCTTGCTCATCTGACATCGGTGGGGATCAAGGATCTTATCAGCCAGCCGCCGACGCTGGAGGAGCTGTTCATGCTTCACTACAGGGGTCGCCTGAAGGGCGGCGAAGAGGAAGGCAAGAACACGAAGGAATCCCGTTGAAATCTCTGGTTGGCGCCGGCAGGGTGATCTGGCTGATCCTGCGCAGGGACCGGTTTCTCCTGTTCCTCTGGATCGCCGCCCTGGCACTCACTCCGCTCATGTTCGCGTCTGCGTTCCAGGAACTTTACCCCACTGCGGAGCAGCGGCAGGCGTTTGTCGCCACCAGCGGCAGAAATCCGTCGTTCCTGCTCTTGTTCGGCCCCATTTTCGACTCGAGCATCGGCGCTCTAACCGCCTGGCGGTCGGCTCCGGTGGTGGTGCTGGTTGGACTGGCCAGCCTGCTGACTGTGATCAGGCATACCCGGGTCGAGGAAGAGACAGGGAGGCGGGAACTGCTGGGCTCCACCGTGGTTGGCCGCCATTCCCAACTGGCCTCTGCCCTGATAGTGACATTCGGCGCAAATCTGGCCCTGGCGGCGCTGCTGGCCCTGGGCATGATCGGGATGGGCCACCCCCCTGTTGGTTCGATCGCCTTCGGGTTGTCGCTGGCGGCGGTAGGATGGGTGTTCGCCGCCGTCGGATCGGTGACCGCGCAGCTGACCGAAAGCTCGGCCGCGGCCAGAGGCATCGCCATTGGCGCTCTGGGTTTGTCGTACCTGTTGCGCGCCGTGGGCGACGTCGGGGAGGAAGGCAGCAGGCTTTCCTGGCTGTCGTGGCTTTCTGCGCTGGGCTGGGCGCAGCGCGTGCGCGCTTACGCCGGTGAGCGCTGGTGGATCTTGGCGCTGGCCCTGGGTTTCGTTGTGATTCTGGTCTTCGCGGCCATGCTGCTTTCATCGAGGCGGGATGTCGGCGCTGGCGTCTTGCGGCCGCGGCTCGGTCCGGCCGCCGCGCCGCCCTGGCTGCGCGGCCCGATGTCCCTGGCCTGGCGGCTGCATCGCAACACCCTGTTTGCCTGGATCGCGGGCTTTGCGGTGTTCGGAGTCATGTATGGCGGTGTCGCCGATAATGTGGTGACACTGCTGGGCGACAGCCCCCAGCTGAGGTTGATATTCGAAAGAATCGGCGGCACCGCGGCGCTGGTGGATGCCTTTTTCGCCGGCATAATGGGCATATTCGCCCTGGCGGCTTCGGCATACGCGGTCCAGGCCGCGTTGCGGCTCAGGGTCGAGGAAACGGCACTGCGCGCCGAACCCGTCCTGGCCACCTCGGTGCGACGGTTGTCGTGGGCTGCCGGCCACCTGATCTTCGCAGTGATAGGGCCGGTTGTCCTGCTGGCGGTGGCCGGTTTTACATCAGGAATGACCTATGGTCTGATCAGTGGCGATTTGAGTCACCAGCTGCCTCGGGTGCTGGCCGCGGCCATGGTGCAGTTGCCGGCCGTCTGGGTGCTGGTCGGAATCTCGGTGGCGCTTTTCGGCCTATTGCCCCGGCTGTCCGCCGTCAGTTGGGGGGCGCTGGCCCTGTTCCTGCTGATCGGTCAGGTGGGACCGGTCATGCAGCTGAGCCAGTGGATCCTGGATCTTTCGCCTTTTACCCATGTCCCGAACCTGCCCGGAGGCGAGCTGTCCATGGCTCCTCTGGCCTTGCTTTTTGGCGTCGGCGCGGGGCTGACAGCCGCGGGACTGACGGGCCTTGCCCGGCGAGACATCGGCAGCGGCGCCGGCTAGACGGACCCAGACCTTTCTCAAACGCTCCCGGCCGCTTGACTATTGACCGGAAAAAACTGAAAATTGAAAAGTCTTTCGTTTCGTCAGGGCGGCTGACGGTGTCGGTGTGCGAATCATTTCCCTTCATATGTGTGAGGTCCAGCCCATGCTTATCCGCAGATCTTTTTTCATAGCTGCCGCTTCGCTGCTGGCCGCGGCCTTCGGCCTGCTGGCCATGCCGGGCGCCGATGCCTCCGCAGGCTCGGTGTGGATTGAGGACTGGACGGGCCAGAATCTCGACAAGTGGTATCCGCATACCTTTAATCCGGCGACCGACCAGTTTTCGTTTGTGCCCGGAGAACCGGACGGCATGAACCTGGTCATGACGGGCGACAGCTGGGGCATAGAGACCAGGCAGGCCTTTAACAGGAACGCCCCGATCAGCGTCGAGAGTCTGGTAAAGGTTGGCCCGATCGGGCCGAATGCCGCCGAAACCCAGTATTTCGCGGGCATAACGATTTATGCCGGCGAGAGCGAGTACTATGAGATCTGCCTCTTCGACAATGTCACGTCCGGCGGCCTGCGGGCTTACGCTCTCGAAAATGACATCGCCACCCTGCTGCCAAACAGCGCGGCGGCTTTTCCCGCCACTGGTGGCATAAACGGAAATCTGCCCCGGGACCAGTTCTACAAGCTGCGCCTGGATTATGACGGCAAGGGCACCTTTCGCTATTACGTCAATGACGTGCTGCTTCTGACCCGCAACAACAAACCCATGAGCTCCAACCCCGACATTTTTCTGCTTTCAGTGGCCCAGAACAGCTGCACCTATTATTACCCTGTTCCCTGCGCCGAACACGGGACATATCTGGTGGAGACGACCTTCCAGGAGGTTATGGTCAGAGGCAGGTACAATCTTTTCGGGCATACGACCTGGGTCAATTTCGAGCTCGGCCAGGAAAATGAAAAAGTCAACACCAAGGGTGAGGGCTGCACCTTCGGGCAGTGCGATTTTTTGCAACTGGAGCAGCCGTGTCCGGAACCGTCGATATGTTATGGAGGAACCGGACCCCTGCCTACCCACGGTTACACGGTATCGCCGGTGGTGACCCTGACCGATGAGGACCTGGCCGAAGGCCTGGGCTGGGGGGAGGTGCTGACCACCACAGCCCTGGACGGCCAGAAAGTCACCGTGGAGGTGATCGA
Source organism: Thermoleophilia bacterium (assembly GCA_014859345.1). Taxonomy (GTDB): domain Bacteria; phylum Actinomycetota; class Thermoleophilia; order BMS3ABIN01; family BMS3ABIN01; genus Kmv30. Next base: position 9,165 of record JACUUL010000016.1, on the reverse strand, counting down.
CGCCACCAGTCCTTTGCCTTACCCGGACAACCTGGTGCCCGAGCCTTATCTGCCGGGAAACAAGGAAGGTTTCGGCAGCAATGCCGTAAACCTTTCCGGCCTGGATCCTGAGCTTTTCCCCAGCCTCAAAATAAAAATCAATCTTTATACGTACGACCGCTTCAAGACACCCAAGCTGCTTGACTGGACACTGACTTTTGCCACCAGCTCCTATTTCACCTGGTATGACCAGTTCACCCCGGGAATGAAGAACTGGCTGCTTACCTCGCACCCCGACAGTTTTGGCGGCGAGGCCCATTTCTGGGCGCAGCTGGGCAGTCCGCCCGATATGAAGACCGCTTACAAGACCGCCATGCACGGCAAGACCGCCTATACCACCTGGCCGGGAGCCATGGGCGGTCCAGTGAAAGTCACCAAGCTTTCCGGCCTGCCGGCTCTCATTTCCCAGAGAATCCTCTATGGAGACTCCCTGGAGGAGACACTGGCCTTTGATGAAAACCGCCTCTGGGACCATTATTACTGGCCATGGTATGACGAACTCAGCCCCGGATATAAGAACTGGGTCCTGGTCGCGAACCCCGGATCGCAGCCCGTGAGCGCGGAAATATCCTTTATCGACAACGGTACGGGCGCCTTGGTATCGGAAATTTTTGACATACCTCCTGGCCAGGAAGTAACGCCGAACTTCCCCGGCTTCATGGGAGGGCCTGTCGAGGTGCGGGCATGGGAAACCTCAAACCCCGGAATCCCGGCCAGGGTGATGGCCTCCCAGCGGGTGACATCCGGTGACGGCCTGTCCTTTAACGAGGTATCGGGCATCCCTGCCCGGGAGCTGTCAGATCACTACTACTGGACCTGGTATGACAACTTCAGTCCCGGCGCCAGAAACTGGGTTTTAGTGGCCAATCCGGACCCGGCCAATGTGATTGAGTACCAGATCAGCATCGCCGGAGGATGCGCAGCCGGCATCAGCGCCCGCTGCCGGACGGGAACGCTTGACCCGGCGGGCGGCCTGACAGGCGCCAATTACGCGACTCCGACCTTCCCCGGGGTCATGGGGGGGCCCGTCGAGGTGCGGGCATGGAATAAAGAGGGCGGGATGCCGGCCAGGGTGATAGCTTCGCAGCGCGTTGCCTGGGGGGAGTCCTTCGAGGAGCTCCCCGGCTTTCCGGGCGACAGGCTTGATTCCCGTTATCACTGGACCTGGTATGACGATTTTTCCGAGGGAGTTGCCAACTGGGTGGTAATAGCCAATCTCGAAAATGAGAACCCCGTGACCGCCGAAGTCCATATCGGAGGCAGGCACCGGGGCACATTCAATCTGGCGGAGGCCGGGAGCGCGCAGGCGATGGCTCCGGTCCGGTTTGACGGGGTTATGTCCGGCCCGGTCGAGGTTCGCGCCTATGACCGGGGAGGCTCGTGGTCCAATCCCGCTGACCGGCGGCAGGTGCTGGCCTCCCAGCGGGTGCTCTGGAAGGGATTTTTCAATGAGGTCGAGGGCACAGTCCTGGACCTCGACTAGGATCAGGACGCCATCGCGTCAAGGAGCATTCGGCCGGCCGTACCTGACAGGCGAGGATCTGCCGCCTGCCCGCCCCCGTCCTGGCTGGCGCCATATCAGCGGCTTGCGGTGACCCTGAGCTGCTCCCCGGCGATGATGCCGACACCCATGGCCGCCATGTCAATAAGCTCGTCAAGCAGCTCCCGCGAAAAGGCGACCTTTTCGGCGGTTGCCTGCAGTTCCACGATCTCGCCGGCTCCGGTCAGGACCACGTTCATGTCCGTGTCGGCGTGGCTGTCCTCGATGTAATCCAGGTCCAGGACAGGAACTCCCTCCCATACGCCCACACTGACCGCGGCCACGGAATCTTTCAGGGGAATTTCCTTTATGTAATCCTGGTCCACCAGTTTCTTTAGTGCCAGATACAAGGCCACGTAAGCGCCAGATACCGAGGCGCAACGGGTGCCGCCATCCGCCTGTATGACGTCGCAGTCTACCCAGACAGTACGGTCTCCAATTGCTTCGAGGTCCACCACGGTACGCAGGCTTCTGCCCACCAGGCGCTGGATCTCCAGCGTGCGGCCGCTCTGCTTGCCCCTGATGGCTTCCCGCATGGTCCGCTCTGGTGTTGATGCCGGCAACATGCTGTATTCGGCAGTCACCCAGCCACAACCCTGGCCGCGCAGCCAGGCGGGCACCCCATCCTGGACGTTGGCACTGCAGATGACCCTGGTCTTCCCGGCCTCGATCAGCACCGAACCGTCGGCCCATTCGATGAAGTGAGGCGTGATTTTCAGGGGCCGGATCTCCTCCGGTTTCCTGCCGTCTGGACGCTGGATCATGGTCATGCCACTCCCGTCCTTTCCAGGTCTGAAATTTTGACTCGCTCCACACTGGTGAGGGGCATCTGCAGGAAGCGCGCTCCCACTCTCCTGAAGGAGTCCACATCGCCGGTGCAGAGAAATGAGTATTTGCCTTCACGGGACGGGTCGTTGGCTATTCCCATGCGTTTTAAAACATCTCCTACTTCAAGCGACATCTCCCGGGCGGAATTGATCAGGATCACGTCCCTGCCGAAAGTCCGCTGCAACATGGGGGTAACCAGGGGATAGTGCGTGCAGCCCAGGATGACGGTGTCGGCGCCGGCCTCCCTGAGCGGCGCCGCGTAGTGCTTGACCGTTTCAACCATTTCCGGTGAAGATACGTCGCCCTCCTGGATCAGGGATGCCAGCCGCGGACAGGGCTGGAGAAAGACTTCCAGGCCGGCGTCCAGGTTGAGCAGCGCCCGCTCGTAGCTGCCGCTGGCCACGGTCGCTTCGGTGGCCAGCACCCCTACCCGGCGGTTACGGGTGGTCCGCGCCGCGGCCTCGGACTCAGGAAGAACCGCGCCGATGACCGTCGCCATGAGCCTCTCCTGCAACCAGGGCAGGGCGGCGGCGGTGGCGGAATTGCAGGCCACGACCAGGAGCTTCACGTCAAGGGAAAGAAGATGTGAGGCAATCTGCCAGGCATAGCTCTTGATCTCATCGGCGGACCTGGGACCGTAAGGGAAGCGCCCCGTGTCGCCCAGGTAGATGAAATCCTCCTCCGGAATAGAGACCAGGCACTCGTGCAGTACCGTCAGGCCGCCGACACCCGAGTCGAACATGCCGATGGGGCGGGGATCCACTACCGCTTCCTCTTTCGTCTCCGGGACCGCCCCCGGCCTTCCCTGGCTTCCTTTCCCGCCTCTTGGGGCGCCTCGCTGACCTCCCGCTGCCTTTCCGGCCCACTGAGCTCGTTCAGGCCGGATTCAATCTGACGCCCCTCGCCGAGATCCACGATTACCTTCTCCTTGGGGATGACATAGTCGATGACCGGACCCTCTCCGCCGGGAGTTGCCACCACAGTGCCCCGGGCCGGCGCTTTCTGCTTGAACTCCCGGTAACACTGATGCTCGTACTTGAGACAGCACATGAGACGGCCACAGATTCCCGAGATCTTCATGGGATTCAAAGGAAGGTTCTGCTCCTTGGCCATACGGATGGAGACAGGTTGCTGATCGCCGGCGAAAGACGTGCAGCACATCCGCCGGCCACAGGGACCGTAACCGCCGATGAGGCGCGCCTCGTCGCGGACGCCTACCTGCTTGAACTCAATGCGGGTCCGGAACTTCCTGGCCAGATCCTCGACCAGCTTGCGGAAGTCCACCCTCTCCTCGGCGAAAAACGAAATTATTATCTTGCTCCCGTCAAAGACCACCTTTGTATCGATCAGGCGCATGTCGAGGTTATATTCCGTGACTTTTTCCTGACAGACCTGGGATACGCGGGCGGCCAGCCGGGCATTGCGCTCGACCGTCTGAAGGTCTTCGGGGGAGGCCAGGCGAATGACCTTCTCCAGGGATGCCTGGACCTCGGTCTCGGGCACTTCGCGGCCTGCGGCAACCACACGGCCGATCTCCACGCCTCGGCTGGTTCGTACTATTACTTTTTCTCCGGGGTTGAGCTCAAGACCTGCGGGATCGAATGAATAGACCTTGCCTCCACACCGGAACACCACATCCACAAGTTCCGGCACTTATAAAACCTCCTGCAAATCAAAAACCATGGCCTGCAATGCAAGCTCCACGTCGATATTATAGCCTAGTTTGCCGCGGGCGGCCCCGATGGCCTGAAAAGCCTGCTGATAACTGCCCAGCCTGGAGGGAAGAGCCCGGTCCTCCAGCTCCAGCTCGAAATCCCTGTTGAGGACAGCCTGGCCCGCGCCAGCGGCCATCACCATCATGTCCCGGAACCAGGATTGCAGCACTCCCAGGGCGAAATCGATCTCCTGCCGCGCGGCTGCGTTTGCCCGGCGCCGGGCATCCTCCTCCAGACGTTTTTTGGAAATGGTGCAAAATCCCTCGGGCACATGCTCTGTGCCGACGGCCGGGTGGGTGAATTCCAAGGTGGCTTTCTGGGCAGCTTCCCGGGCCGCCGCGGCTATCTCCGCCACTATCTGCGCGGCTCCGCCTTCCCGGGCGCCTTTGACAAGATTCTCGCCGATCTGGATGTAGCGCCGCCGCCGCCGGGCCAGATCCTGGTCCCGGCATAGCCTGACTGCCAGGTCCAGATTGCCGCCGGCGATTCGGGCAAAGGCCTGGGCTTCGGCGGGCCGGACTTCGCAATTCTCTGCCAGGTGAGCTTCTATCACCGGCGCCGGCACCGGCCCGAAGCGAACCGGCTGGCAGCGGGACACCAGCGTCGCCAGCAGCCGGTCCTCACTGGTTGCCAGAAGAATGAAACAGACAAACGAGGGAGGTTCCTCCAGAGATTTCAGGAAGGCATTGGCGCTTGCGGCATTGAAAGCTCCGGCATCCGGGAAGATGAACACCCGGGCCCGGCTCTCGCTGGGACGCAGGCTTAAAGCCCGGTTCAGCTCCCGAATCTGGTCTACCATGATAATTGACCCGGCCGGCGCGATTACCTGGATATCCGGATGGGCGCCGCGCCGAGCCTTCCTGCAGGTCAGGCATTGCCCGCAGCCGTTCTGCTCGCAGCACAACGCCGCCGCCAGCCTGCGGGCCGCGGCGTTCTTGCCCACTCCGGCAGGGCCCAGAAAAAGGTAGGCATGGCTGGACCGGTTCTGGCTGATGACGGCCGTCAGGAACCGGGCGGCGCCGGGCTGTCCGATTAGATCCGAGAATATGGCGGGGGACGCGGCCATGGTCACATTCTCTCACAGAAACAGCCGCAGCGTGGACGTTATGGATGTGAGTGGCGCTCCATCAAGGATGAGTTCCCGCACCGTGACATTCGCGGGCGCCTTGCCGCGGTTCGGCTTGAGGCTGCTGTCGTCCCGAAAAATACGGGCTAAAGCTCCAGCCCCAGCCGCTCCCCGCAGGCTTTCAGGATGATGCCGTGGACCGCCTGCTCATCACCGCCGCCGCCGTCCACGCCCACGACGCGCCCGGGATACATCTCCTGCAGCCGCCGATAGCCCTCTTCCACCTGCCTGTGGAATTCAAGTGGCTCGCCTTCGATGCGGTCCTCGGCGGCGCCGCGGCCCGCCAGGCGCTCGCGTGATTTCTCCACGTCCAGATGCAAGACGAAAGTCAGGTCGGGCATGAGGCCGCCGGTGGCGCCCAGGTTGAGATCCAGGACGCGATCAACGCCCAGGCCGCGGGCCATGCCCTGGTAGACAAGCGAGGAATCGATGTAACGGTCGGAAAGGACGATCAGGCCCCGGCCCAGCGCCGGCCGGATGACGTCCCTGGCCAGCTGTGCCCGGGCTGCGGCGTAAAGCAGAGCTTCCGCCCACGGGTCCATGCCGGCATGCTCCGGTCCCAGGAGCATTTCGCGGATCCGGTCTCCCAGGGGAGTGCCGCCCGGTTCCCTGACGCTGAGCTGGGAATGGCCCGCCTTTTCCAGCGCCTCAGCCAGAAGCCTGATCTGGGTGGATTTGCCGCTTTGATCTATTCCTTCAAAGGTGATGAAGAACATTGCTCAGGTCCGGTTTCGCAAAGAGGAAGCAGGGTCCGGGCGGCTCGGCAAAGCGAGGTTCCTTGCTATCCGGGATGATGATCCTGTCGTCAGCAAGGCATCGATACCCGGTCATGCTCCCTGTCAGGATGCCGCCCGCTTCTTCCTGGCCCGGGACTTGTATTCTTCCTTGGTCGGGCAGCCCGGATCGAGACAGAGTTCCCACGGCCGCCGCCCCCGGGTTATGATCTTCACCTTGGGAGAACCGCACTCGGGACACTCCTTGCCCATGGCGATGACGCTTCCCGCCTGGGGCAGCGGGTAGGTCGCAGAGCATTCGGGATAGCCCTCACAGCCGACGAACCGTTTCTTCGTCTTCTTGGAGCGGATGACACGCAGCTGCTGGCCGCACTTGGGGCAGGGACCCATGTTCTTGTCCTCCTGGATTCCCTTTACGATCACGCCGGCCAGAGCCTCCTTGTTCTCCTCCAGGCTGCTGTAAGCCTCGTGCAACAGCTTTCGGGAGCGCTGCACCACCTCTTCCTTGGTCATGGCTTCCTCGGCGATGGCGCTCATTTCCTGCTCCAGCTCGGCAGTCATCTCCGGCTTGGAGATCCGGTCAGCGTATGAGTTGAGCGCCTTGGTCATGGCTATTCCGGTCTCGGTGGGCTCCACCGGAGTGTTCTTGATATAACCCCGGTCGTAAAGGCTCTGGATGATGGAGTGGCGGGTGGCTTTGGTGCCCAGGCCGTTCTGTTCCATGAGCTCGATAAGCCGGCCCTGCCCGTACCGGCCTGGCGGTTGGGTTTCCTTGTGCTGGTCGTAAACCTTTATCACCTTGACCTCTTCCCCCTCCTTGAGGCGAGGAACCTCGACATCCTTGCCACGGGCGTAAGGATACCAGGCCAGCCATCCCTCCCGGGTAACCCGAGAGCCCCGCACCAGGAAGGGTTCGCCACCGATGCCGATCTCTACCCGGTTGTTCTCCGAGACTGCCTCGTCGCCCAGCGTGGCCAGGAAGCGGCGGGCTACCAGAAACCATATCTTCCAGTGAGCCTCGTCCAGCTTGTCGCCCGATCCGGGCACGCCTACCGGATATATGGGCGGATGGTCGGTTGTCTGCTTTTTGCCCCGGGTGGGAGTCAGGGACTCCCGGGCCAGCAGCTCATCGGCGGCTGCCTTCAGCTCCCCGCTCTTTCTTAGTTCCACGAGTATCTCACGCAGGTTCAGCGACGCGGGATAAACCGTGTTGTCGGTCCGGGGATAACTGATGAAGCCTCCCAGGTAAAGGTCCTCGGCCAGCCTGATGGCCCTGGCCGCGGAGAATCCCAGCGCCGTAGCCGCTTTTGTGTACGCGGTGGTGTTGAACGGCTGGGGGGGTGGCGTTTTTTTCCGGGTGGACTTCACTCCGGTCACCTTGCCGGTTTCGGCTGCAGCGGCATTGCCCGATGCCGATTCTGCCTCGGCCTGCCTGGAGAACCTGTCTGTCTTGTGCTGGACCGTGAAGCCGCCCTGTGAGGAATCCACGTCCGCGAATACCTGCCAGTATGGTTCCGGCACGAAAGCGCGCCTCTCCAGCTCACGCTCTACAATCAGCGCCAGGGTCGGGCTCTGCACCCGGCCCACGGACAGGAACTGGTTGCCCAGCCTGGAGGTGGCCAGGGACATGAATCTGGTTAAAGTAGCTCCCCAGATCAAATCGATGTCCTGACGGGCAGCTCCTGCCTTGGCCAATGGCACCGAAAGCTCCACGGTGTTGGCGAAAGCCTCATGAATCTCTTCGCTGGTGAGCGCCGAATAACGGGCGCGCACGGCGTCCCTGGCCAGCTCTGGATTTGCCTCGGTGACCAGCTCCAGGGCTTCGAGGCCGATAAGCTCACCCTCCCGGTCGAAGTCGGTGGCGATTATCACCTTCTCGGCGTCTTTTGCTGCCTTCTTCAGGGCGTTGATGACTGATTTGGCCGCCGGGGCCTTGATCAGTGACGCGTCTATCAGAGCCTTGGGCTCAACCTTGCGCCAGTCGGAATACTCCTCCGGATACTCCAGCTGCATGATGTGTCCCTTAAGGCCGATGCAGGCAAATTCGTCCCCGTTCATGCTGAACGAGTATATGGGCACCCTTTGATAGGAGCCGGTGCTGACCTTGCCCTCTCCCAGGATTGACGCGATCTTCCGCGCCGCTGTGTCTTTTTCTGTGACTATGAGCTTCAAGACATTCCTTTTGTCGACTCCAGACAAAGAAGGTTTATAGCACAGAAACTTCCGAGATGCGATTTTGCGGTAATTTTTGAGTCAAGAAAAAGCTACCCGGAACGGCGCAAATCGATACCGGAAGGCCTGTCTGAGGGTCGGGTCACAGCCGCAGGCGCGGGCAATGACTGAAACGGGGAAGGTTTACGATGCCGGCTGGGTGAGACTGGCCAGTTCATCCCTGATGGCCGGCGCGTTGGGGTCATCCGGATTCATCTCCAGCCACTTGCTCCAGGCCATGACAACCGTCTGGTCTTGACCTGCATTCTTTGCCGCCAGGCCCAGCTGCAGAAACGCAAAGGAATTATCGGGATCGGCCCTGGTGGCCTCTGAATACGTCTTTACCGCTTCCAGGAAGTCTTCCTTGGCCATGTAAGCCCTGCCCTTCAGCATCAGGATATTGACGTTTTCAGGGGTGATTTCGAGCGCTTTGTCGTAATAGATGATGGCGTCGTCATACATCGATTCGCCGGCGTACAGATTTGCCAGGGCCATCATGGCGTCGCTGTCCCCGGGATTCTCTTCGATCAGGTTCAAATAGAATTTCTCCTGGTCTTCAAATGAGGACGAGGATGAGATCGTTCCGGGATTGCCGCCGCAGCCGAAAAAAATGTTGCCGGTGCTCGAGCCTACGCCCAGAAAAATGGTGCCCAGGGCGAAGGTCACTGCCAGGAAGATGGCAGCCCAACGCGCGACGCGGTTAATTCTTTTTCTATCGAGAAGCATAACTGAATGTGCGCCGCCGCCCCCTTGCGGCAGCCCAGGGATATTATAGCTGAAGCGGCGGTCTGAGGGTAAACCCCAAGACGGTTGTGTTTGCCCGCCGTCGGGACGGGTAATAACGGTTAATCGTCAATGGCCGAGACCAGGGAGGATAACCATGTCCAGGGTCGTTCATTTCGATATCAACGCCGATGATCCGGAACGCGCGGTAAATTTCTATAGCGCCGCCTTCGGATGGAAAATCAGCAA
>JACUUL010000015.1 GCA_014859345.1 Thermoleophilia bacterium | reverse complement strand
TAGAGCAGCTTTATCACTTATTGGAGTGTCCAGATTTTCCCGGCCAGCTGTGTCCTGGATGTCGCCTTTTGGTTGGGCTCAGGCCACCCGTGCTTATGTCGATGACCGCTGGTGGCCGCTGGGGTTAGCCGTGGTTCTTACAGCCGTGCTTGTCGCCGCCGCGTTTTTACTCAGCAACCGGCGTGACGTGGGCGCCGGGTTTATACAGCCGCGGCCGGGACCGGCAACTGCATCGGCGACTTTGGGAACGCTTTTCGGGCTGGCGCTGAGGCTCCAGCGAACCGGGCTGATCGTGTGGTGCGCGTCCATGTTTCTGTTTGCCCTCGCCTACGGCACGCTGGTGGGCGAAATAGAGGGTTTTATGGCCGACCAGGAATATCTCAGGGAGTTCTATGCCCGAACCGAGGGCCCAACCCTGACGCACTCGTTCCTCGCCAGCGTCACAGCCATATTTTCCATGGTTGCCGCCGTCTACGCGCTCATGGCGATCCTGCGCGCGCGCAGCGAGGAGGAGTCAGGGCGGGCCGAGGCGGTATTGAGCACCGCTGTGGCAAGAACCAGATGGGCGGCAAGCCACCTCGCCCTGGCGATGGGCGGCTCGGCGTTCGTTCTGCTGGTTACCGGCCTGGGCCTGGGTCTTACATCCGCGGCCTCAACCGGTGATACCGGCCTCCTCCTCGACCTTGTCGCCGCGACGGTCGCATACGTTCCGGTGCTCTGGCTCATCATAGGCCTGGCCTTCGCGCTATACGGGTTCCTGCCTCGCGCCATCTCGCTGGCCTGGGCGGTGGTAGTCTATGCCCTGACTGTCAGCGTGATCGGACCTCTGCTCGATCTTCCTGAACAGATGAACTGGCTATCGCCTTTCGAGCACGTGCCGAAGCTGCCGGCCGAAAACTTACGCCTCATGCCATTGGTTGTTCTGACCGCGATCGCCGCCTTGCTCACAGCCATCGGCCTGATTGCCTTCAGGAGCCGGGACATCAAGTCGCTGACGTAAGTCTGCTTCACATCAAGTCTGCTTCACATCATTTCTTTTTAAAGGAATGCTTTGCCTTGGCTCGGAATTTCGCGGCAAAGAAGTTAGTGTTTGGCGCTCCCGGGTATCTGTCACTTTGTCCGCCGTGAAAGTCGCAGGCTGCAGTTTCTGCCCTTCCGGAAAGGTGTCCGGCGATGAAATCAATTTTTCGTTTTCTGGGAACCTTATTGTTTGTCGATGGCGTATTGCTTATTGTTTTTGGCCGGAAGTGCGTGCGAGGACCGGGAGCTTGCGTATGCGGCATTTTTTACGGAGGGAATGAAAAACGGTCTTCCCGTTCCTCCATGACTTTGCGCGGCGCCGGGCTGGCCGAAGCCGGTCTCGGGCTCGCCATTATTCACCGGGCGCCGGTGAGTCTTCACTCCCTGTATCGCACAGTGGCCCCTTACTTCGACAGGACCGCGCCAATATGGCGGAATTGGCTCTTTCGGGACGCCAACGCCGCTTTCGAAAAGGCGCTCATCAGGTACGTGCAACCGGGCGCTGCCATTCTCGATCTGGGCTGCGGCACCGGCGCCAATCTGGAACTTCTGTTGCGGCTGGAGCTGCCTTTTGGATCTTACGCCGGGGTCGATTCATCTGAGGCCATGCTGAACGAGGCCCGGAAAAAATCTGACCTGCCGGCTGTCAGTTGGTATAATCTCGATCTTGAAACCGATCGGTTGCCTGAGGACGACTTCGATCTTGTTATCTCCACCTGGGCATTTGAACACCTCAAGGATGTGACGGAGGTGGTCAACAAGGCATGGGAAGGACTTAAACCGGGAGGAAGGATGCTTCTGCTGTTCGAGACCAGGTCAAAGTCATGGCAGGGCAGCGTGGCTGACTGGGCCTGGGGCTTCTTCAGTACACATCTTGTAAGAGAGGAAGAATACAGGCATTTTCCCGGCATAATATCGATCGAGCACTTCCACCTGGCCGGGGCGCCGCCGGTGCTTATCACTATTCGCAAGCCGGTGAAGAATGGATATGGATAAACCCGATCTCGCCGTCGCAAACGCAATGCGCAGCCTCGAGGGTCTGTCGGCGGGGGATGCTTTCGGTGAATTATTCTTCCATCTTTCCCCGCGGCGAACCTCGGCCGCCGGCTTGCCTCCGGGTCCCTGGCCCTGGACCGATGATACCCACATGGCCCTTTCCGTGGTGGAGATCCTAAAAACGCGCGGCCGCATCGATCAGGACGCCCTGGCCCGGGCGTTTGCCCGGCGTTTTTCCCAGGAGCCTGACCGCGGATACGGCGGCGGCTCCAGGCGCCTGCTCGGCCAGATCGCCGGGGGAGCCGATTGGCGGAAATTGTCGCCGCGCATGTTCGGCGGAGGCTCTTATGGCAATGGCGCAGCCATGCGGGTGGCGCCGGTGGGTGGTTACTTCTTTGAAGACCTGGAAAGGGCGGCGCGGGAGGCCCAAGCATCGGCAGAGATCACCCACGCTCATCCCGAAGGACAGGCCGGAGCGATCGCCGTGGCCGTTGCTGCCGCGATTGCGGCCAGCCAGCGCCCGCCGGCAGGGTCTGGCTTCCTCGAAGCTGTGCTGCCGTTTGTGCCCGGCAGCGTTACGAAGGAACGCATGTGGCAGGCCATGCTGATCGCATCCGATGATCTGCTCGGCGCCGTCAAGCAATTGGGCACGGGCAGCGATGTGTCGGCGCAGGATACGGTTCCTTTTTGTTTATGGAGCGCTTCCTATCATTTGCATGACTTTGAAGCAGCCCTGTGGTGGACAGTCAGGGGCATGGGCGACCGGGACACCACCTGCGCTATCGTGGGAGGGATCGTCGCCCTTTCGGCGCCCGAAATACCTCCTTTGTTTCTGGAGCGCAGGGAACCCCTGCCTGTGTGAGCATGCGGTACCGGCGCGGCCCCGATGGCAGCCTGGCCTGAGCGAATCAGGGTGATCAGGGATCTTTTAGCAAAAAAGTGTCGCGAGTGAGGAATGAAATGAGCGTTCAGAACATCCTGGAGTGCAACGGTCTGCGAAAGGCCTTCGGCGACCTGGTCGCCGTGGGCGGGGTCGGTTTTCACATCAGCGAGGGCGAGACTTATGGCCTTCTCGGCCCTAATGGGGCCGGGAAAACCACCACAATCTCCATGATCGCCGGGCTGCTGGAGCGAGACCGGGGCGAGGTATTTGTGGATGGCATGCCCATGACCACCCGCAGCGTCAGGGCCAAGAAAGCCATCGGCTATGTTCCCCAGGAGCTCGCCGTGTATCCCGACCTGACCGCGAGGGAGAACCTCCGGTTCTTCGCCCGCCTTTATGGAATGCAGGCCACTGACGTGAAGCGCCGGGCGGAGGAGGTCCTGGAGATAATCGGGCTCGGGGACCGCGCGGGCAGCCGGGTAAAAGAATACTCGGGAGGCATGAAGCGGCGCCTCAACATCGGCATCGGCCTGCTGCACCGTCCCCGGCTTCTTATCCTGGACGAGCCAACCGTGGGAGTGGATCCGCAAAGCCGCAACGCCATCCTGGAGAGCGTGGAGGAGCTCGCCGGCGCCGGGATGGCGGTTCTTTACACCACTCACTATATGGAAGAGGCCGAACGTTTGTGCGACCGGGTGGGAATCATCGATCTGGGCCAGCTGATGGCCGAGGGAACCCGCCGGGAGCTGGTCAGCCTGGTAGGAGAACGCGACCGGGTGGCTCTTGCCGCTTCTGGTAATCTGGAGGCGGCCGCAAGGGCAATGGCAAGCCTCGAATCGGTTCACGAGGCATGTCCAGGCGGCGAGTCCATTCATCTTCTGGTGGACCAGGCCCGCAACCTGCTGCCCAGGATTCTGGAGGAAGCCGCCAAAGCGGGCGCATCCGTAAACGGCGTGGAGGTCACTGAACCGAACCTGGAGGCTGTCTTTCTTCATCTTACCGGAAAGGCTCTGAGGGATTAAGACGTGCGCGCCGCCCTCCTAATTTCGGTCAAGGATCTCCGGCAACGATTGCGGGACAGATCGGCCATACTGGTTGCCATAGTGGTTCCTCTGGCCCTGGCCTACATCTTCAGCCTTGTCCTTTCCGGGGTCACGGGTGGCTCCATGACTTTCACCTACGCCGTGGTGGACCGGGACAACGGGCCGCTGGCTCATACATTCACGGGGGTTGTGCTAAAGGAAATTGAGCGGCAAGGGCTCATCGAGGTGCGGCGGGAGGATTCAGTCGAAACGGCGAGGGCTCTGGCGGCTTCTGGTGAAATCGATGCAGCTTTTATCATTCCGGAGGGATTCTCCGGGGGTGTCCAGGCGGGCGGTCCGGCCATGCTGGAGGTCATCGGGAACATCGACGCGGCGATCGGCACCCAGGTGGCCCGCTCGCTTGCCGAGTCCTTCGTCGCCGAGCTTACCGCTGTGCGCGTGGGAGTGGCCAGCGTCTTTCTCGCGGGTGGAGCAGATGAGGGCGAGACAGCCGCCCTGGCCGCCCGGGCGGCCGCTGTTCCCAATCCAGTTCTTCTCGAAGACGTCTCCGCCGCCAGCCGGGAACTCGATCCCGATACTTTCTATGCTGCCGGAATGGCCGTGTTCTTTCTGTTTTTTACAGTGCAATTCGGGGTTTCCAGCCTCCTGGAAGAGCGCAACGAGGGAACGCTCTCGCGGCTCGTGGCGGCCCCCATCTCCCGGTCAGCCATCCTGGGCGGGAAACTGCTCACCAGTTTCCTCCTCGGCGCGGTCAGCATGACGGTGCTCATCCTGGCCACGATGCTGCTGATGGGCGCCTTATGGGGAAATCCCCTCGGGGTCGGCCTCCTGGTTGCGGCGGGCGTGATGGCCGCCGTCGGAATCATGGGCGTCGTGGCCACTTTTGCCAGAAACGCCGAGCAGGCCGGGCAATGGCAATCGGTCATCGCCGTGGTCCTGGGCCTCCTGGGCGGGACCTTCTTCCCCGTATCGCAAGCCGGAGGTGTTATAGAAAAACTGAGCCTGCTGACTCCCCACTCCTGGTTTCTCAGGGGTCTCGGCGACCTGGCGGGCGGAGTCGGCCCTGCCGGGGTGCTGCCTGCTACCGGCGCCATGCTGGCCTTTGCCGCCGTCACCGGCGGCATAGCGTTAATCAGGCTGAGGAAGCTGACTGAGCTGTGAAATCTCTAACCATAGCCGGGAATAACCTGCGGCGGACGTTTCGGCAACCGTCGAACATCTTCTTCGTGTTCATCTTCCCAATGCTGCTCATCCTCCTTCTAGGAGTGTCTTTCGGTGGAGAATTCAAACCCAGGGTGGGCGTTTATGCCGATGACCCGGGTCCCATGGGCGAGGAGCTGGTAAGCTCTTTAGCCGGAAGCGGGAACCTGGAAATAACGCGAATCCAAGAGCCCGAATCAGTCCGTTCAAGCGTGGAGCGGGGCACGCTACAGGGAGGGGTACTGCTTCCTGATGGGTATAGCGGGATACTTCGATCAGGAGGCCAGGCCCGGGTGGAATACCTTCTGCGGCCGGATCAGCTGGGCCAGCAGGTCCGGACCAGCGTGGAATCAACCTTCTCCAGGCAGGCAGTCATCCTGCGGGCGGCCAGGTTTTCCTCCGGAGAAACCGGCATTTCCTTCGACGAGGCCAGAACTCAAGCGGCCGCGGTCGCGCTGGCTTTGCCGGAAATTGAGGTTGAGGTGCGGACCGCGGGCGAGACCCTGTACCCTGAGGACAGGGGCCGGTTCGGCCAGGGAGCCAGTTCGCAGTTGCTGCTCTTTGTATTCCTGACCTCTCTTACGGGATCGGTGGCCCTAATCGAGACCCGGCGGCTGGGTCTTTCCCGGCGAATGCTCTCGACGCCCACGCCGGCCCGTACCCTGGTGTCCGGCGAGATGCTGGGGCGCCTGGGGGTGGCTCTGATCCAGGGAACTTTCATCATGGCCGGCTCTTGGCTTGTCTTTGGCGTCTCCTGGGGAAATCCGGCAGGGGCGGCAGCCCTTCTGGTGCTTTTCTCCCTGACCGCAGCCGGGGCTGGGATGCTCCTGGGATCTGTATTTTCCACTGAACAGCAGGCAATCGCGGTTGGTTTGCTGCTGGGCCTGGGGCTTGCCGCCCTGGGAGGAAGCATGGTTCCCCTCGAGGCATTTTCCGATACCATGCGAAAGGTGGCCCACATCACTCCGCACGCCTGGGCCCTGGACGGATTTACCGCCCTCGTGCGCCGCGGCGAGGGCGTGGACGCGATCATAACCGAACTGGCAGTGCTCGGGGCTTATGCGGCCGTGCTGCTATCCCTGGCCACCTGGAGGCTCAGGCGGGCCATTACCGGCTGACGGGCAGGCTGCGCCATCAGAGATGCGCGTCATTTGCCAATTTCGGGCCGGAAACCTATGGCTGCAGTGTGATGAAAAATTGAGCGTCGTCAGCGAAGCATTTTTCATGCCAGCGAAAGAGGTTGTCGCCGATTCCGGAGAGATAGGAGATATCGCCGTAATCCCAGAGCCTTTCCCTGTTTTCATGGATTTCGGGGCGGACGTTCCATGACTGGACCTGTGAGCAGGTGGCGCCTCGGAACTGGACAAACACACTGAACAACACAAGCACGGCAACCAGGCTCCAGGCGGCGGAAGTCGTGAGTCTGGACTTCAGGCTTGAAATCCTCTCAAAGACCGGAATCAGAAAGTAGATAAAGAAGGGGATCATGTCGGCGAAAAAACGCGGACCATACGAATGACCCCCCCACCATTGCATCACCGACGAGATCGAAAACCAGTGCAATAAGATAATCGCGGCAAGGAAATAATCCAGCCTGTAAAAACGCCTGCTTCTGACCTTCAGGTAGATGCCCGCAAGAGAAAGAAGCAAAACCGGCGAAAACAGGAACAGACCTCTCCCGGGACTAATCGTGGTGCCGGCCAGTCCGACCAGGAACCGGGGTATGCCGGAGGTCGTCCCCAGCCGGTCGGGTGAGTAATAGGGCGAGACAAGCTGCCCGTATATCGAATAATTTAAAGCCAGGAACGGCAGGGCGAGCAGGATCCCGAGCAACGCGTACCTGAGGAAGTAGCGGCGGTGCTCAAGAAAAACGTAAATGGAAAACAGCACGATGGGAATGGCGTTGGTCGGCCTGACAATAAATGAAAAACTCAAGGGCAGCGCCGCGAGCTGGATAAGGGCCGGCCGCTCCCTGGCCAGCAGGATCAGATAGAGCGCGGCCGACAGCATGAGCATTGTCGGTCCGTGCTGCCACAATGCCAGGCCGGCTGTCGACCAGGCAGAGGTGGCAAAGGCAAAGACAGCCGCCAAAAGCAGGCCCTGCCATCTTTTTCCAGTGCATTTCTTTCCAATCAGGAAAATGAAGATGCCCGCCGCTGCCACGATGATAGAGGCCGCGTAGAGTTCGACTTCACTGGGAATCGTGGTTTTTACCACCTCGCCAAGTCCTGCGAACCGGTCGTAGATGAAGACCAGGGGCACCACCATCAGCGATACTCCTATCGGGAAACGGTTATAGAGGTTGCCTTCGTGGTTTTCGATCATGTAGTAGTTATTCGCCGCCAGAACCTGCCGGTATTCGTTCAGGTTGATGTTACCTTCCTTGATCACGCTCATAGCCGTATGAACGGACCAGCGCGAATCCGCGACCACCGGCATCGAAATGCTGTAGACAAGCACGACAATTGCCAGGATGAGAGAGGCAATTGTCAGATCGATCAGGAGTTCAGTCGAGCGGTCTGCGGTTAGCAGGGGATCGCCCTTCCTCCGCCCTTTTTCTTTACGATTTGAGGTTCCTGCTTTTTTACCGGAAGCCATTTTAAGATGAAAAGATATCAGGGATTGAGCGCGGAGTCAGTGTGACAATGTCGATTCACGGCGTGATATCAAACCTCATGATATCGTTAATTATAAACGATGGCGAATTATCCTTGTAGCGGTGGACACCGTTTTGCTCTCGATCAGTGAGCCATAGTAATATCGTGTGTCGAAATGAACGGCCGCAACCACATAACGGCAAAGGAAGCTCTTGAACGACTGCGAGAGGGGAACCGTAGGTTCGTCGAAAACCGTTCTGCCTGCCGGGAGCTTTTGAAGGATTCGCTGTGCGTGGAACCGGCTGCCGGACAACAGCCGTTCGCGATCATTCTGGGCTGCTCCGATTCCCGGGTGCCGGCGGAACTGGTTTTCGACCAGGGCTTTGGCGACCTGTTCGTGATCCGGGTGGCCGGAAACATCGTCGCTCCGTCGCAGGTTGGCAGCGTCGAGTTCGCGGCTGAAAGGTTCGGCACCAGGCTGGTTGTGGTTATGGGTCATTCCTGGTGTGGCGCGGTGCTGGCGACGCTGGAGGCGCTGCGACGGCCCGGCGAGGCGCATTCGCGGAATATGCGGTCCATAATCGACCGGGTGCGGCCGTCTATAGAGCCTTTGCTGGACACGGAGTTAAGCCGGGATCCGGACAAGCTGAAGAGGGAAGCCATCCGCGCCAATATCCGCGCCTCGGTAGGCCATCTCCGGCACGGTTCCGATATACTTGAGCGTCTCGCCGGCCAAGACGGACTCAAGATTGCTGGAGCCGAGTATTCCCTGGAGACGGGTGTCGTGGATTTTTTCGGGGAATGACGCGCCGGTCGCTGAGTGCTGCCACTGGCGCTGGCGCTGCCGGCAGGATTTGAGCTGGCCGCGGTGGCCATTGTATTTCAAACCCTGGTGGAGTTGTCGGGCATGGCCGCCTATCTGCGGTGGGCGCCGGGACGGCTGTTTTCGGAGCCATCGTGAGCAAGCTGTTTACTTCGGATCTCTCCGGCGGGGAGAACAGGCTGCCGGCAGGGCGATTTGCGCCGGAGCATGTTTGTGCGTAGACTACCGCAAATTTGATTCAAGTCATGCTGAATAGGGAAAACGCATTATTAGCGCCACGCCGGTGGCGAAGGCAGGAACGTGGCGGCGTCGAACGCCGGCGATAAAATGCAAGGCAAGGGAGGCGCCTCGCAGCCCGCGGAGCAAAAAACAGAGGAAATTCCTTGGCATTCGCTGACGCTGGACGAGATTTACCAGCGCCTGTCTGCAGATGATGAGGGACTGACAGCCGACCAGGCTGAGCGCCGCCTGCAGGAACACGGGCCGAATCTGATCGAAAGCGGCGGCGGACCCTCCCTGACGAGCCTGGCGCTCAAGCAGTTTCAAAGCCCGCTCATCTACATGCTGATGGTCGCCGCGCTTATTTCCCTTCTGGCGCAGCATTTTATCGATTCTGGCGTAATTGCGGCGGTTCTGCTGCTTAACGCAGTCATCGGAGTGAGCCAGGAGTGGCGCGCTGAAAAAACCCTGGAAGCGCTGCGCAAGCTGTCCGCCCCCAGGGCCAGGGTGTTGCGGGATGGCGAGATAGAGGTTCTCCCGGCCGAACAGGTAGTCCCGGGAGATGTGCTGATGCTGGAGACAGGCGACCTGGCGCCGGCCGACGCGCGTGTGATTGAGTCGCATGAATTTGCCATGGACGAATCGGCTCTGACAGGTGAATCGGAGCCGGTGCAAAAGAGCCATGAAAAGCTCGATGGCCTGCTGGCGCTGGCAGAACGGCAAAACATGATATGGTCGTCAACCAGCGTCACCGGCGGCCGGGCCCGCGCCATCGTGGTGCAGACCGGTATGCAGACAGCCCTGGGCGAGATAGCTGGAGAAGTGCAGAAGGCAGTGCGCGGCCGGACTCCGCTGCAGAAACGGGTGGCATCGCTCGGAAGCTATATCGGCATCGCCGCGGTGACCGTCGCGGTCTTCATTTTCTCATTGGGACTGCTGCGAGGCTACACCGCTCTGGAGATGATGGTCTTCGCGGCGGCGGCTGCAGTTTCCGCCATACCCGAAGGTTTGCCCGCCGTCATCAGTGTAGTGCTGGCTGTCGGGGTGCGCCGCATGGCTGAGAAAAACGCAATCATCCGCCGGCTGCCCAGCGTGGAAACTCTGGGATCGACCACTGTCATCTGCTCCGACAAGACCGGCACCATCACCCGCAACGAGATGACAGCCACCCGCGTTCGCGCGGGGAATCAGGAATACCGGCTGACGGGAGACGGATTTTCTCCCGAGGGCAAAATAACGCCGGAAAGCAATGAGAAAAACATGGAGCCGGGAAGCTCACCCGATCTCGATATGCTGATGGCCATCGGCGTACTGGCCAATAACGCCACCCTGGAGCTCGATGACGGACAGTGGAAAGTCCAGGGAAACCCGACGGAAGGCGCTCTGCTGGCCGCCGCCCACAAGCTGGGTTTGAATCCGGTGGACACGAACCACGACAACCCGCGGCTGGATGAGATTCCGTTCTCCAGCAAGTTCAAGTACATGGCCACCCTGAACCGGAACCGGGAAACGGGAGATGCGCGCTTGCTGGTCAAGGGAGGCTGGGACCGGATTCTCGAATTCTGTGACAGCATACAGATAAACGGGGAGAAGCGGCCTCTTGATGAGGAGATCCGGAACGAGATCGCGGAGGCTGCGGAGAGCTACGCAGCCGATGCCCTGAGAGTGATCGGCGGCGCCTACAGGGAATTGCCGGAAGACACTGAAGAAGCTGAGCGCTCCGAGGCCGAGCAAAGCCTCATCTTCGTCGGCCTGTGGGGACTTATGGATCCGCCGAGGCCGGAGGCAATCGAGGCCATCGCGGCGGCCCAGAGATCCGGCATAAGCGTCATGATGATCACAGGCGATCAGGGCACCACCGCGGCGGCCATCGCCGACAGGACCGGCATTACCAGACGTGGAGAAAGGGTTGTCACCGGCAACGATCTTGACGGGATGTCGGATGAAGAATTGAGCCGGATAGTCAAGGACATCGGCGTCTTTGCGCGGGTTTCGCCGATACATAAATTCCGTATCGTCGAGGCTCTCGAACAGGCACGGGAAGTCGTCGCCGTCACCGGGGACGGCGTTAACGATGCCCCGGCTCTGAAGCGCGCTGATATCGGCGTCGCCATGGGAATAGCCGGAACCGAGGTGGCCAAAGAGGCGGCCGATATGGTGCTGACCGACGATAATTTCGCCACTATTGTCGGGGCCATAGAGCAGGGACGCATCATCTTCAGCAACCTGCGCCGGGTGATCATGTTCCTGATCACGACCAATCTGGGCGAGATATTGACGCTGATTGCCGCGCTGATCCTTGGCATGCCGCTGCCTTTGACAGCGGTCATGATCCTCTGGATTAACCTGGTAACCGACGGCATGTCGGTGATACCTCTCGGGCTGGAGCCCAAGCACGAGGATCTGCTGCGCTACCCGCCCCGGCCCGTCAAAGAGGGAATACTGAACCGTACGTCAATCTTGAGGGTGATAATGCTGGCCCCGGTGATTGCCATCGGCACCCTGGGCCTGTTTCAGTACATGCTCAACAGTAACACCGAGGAGTACGCGCGTACTGTCGCGTTCTGCACGCTGGCGGCCTTTGAGTGGTTCCGCGCCGTGAGCACCCGCTCGATGAAACTGTCGATCTTTGCCATCGGCTTTTTTACCAACCGCTTGTTGCTTTTGGGCCTGTCGGCCGGTATCGGATTGCAGTTGATGGCTGTTTACCTGCCCGGGTCGGAGCCGGTCTTCGGCACTGTTCCGCTGGCGCTGACAGACTGGTTCTTCATTGCCGCGGTCGCCAGCAGCGTACTGGTGGTGGACGAGTTGATAAAACTGGTATACCGGATCAGGGAAAGAAGGGCGCCGTAACCGGCGGGAGGAGGCCGATATCGAGCCGCCTCAAAGTCTAGCCATTTCGTTTCTTAGGGCATAGCCGGAGATTTCGAAACCTGCGGGACCTTTGGCCTGAATCATCATCTTGTGCGTCTCTCCCATCCCTTCAGGCATTATCAGTTGCTTGGCCCGGGCCAGGGCCACCGGGTCGGGGGGATTGCCAACGTACCCTGGCAGCAGCTCGTGGATTCCCATGGATACCAGATATGTACCCTGGGCCGCGTAGCCGAGAGTCTCAAAACCCATTTCCCCGCCCCATTTATGCAGTGACGAGAAATTGACATGCGCGGTGATATCCTGCTCGCCAGGATATGCCAGCGGATTCTCGCCGGCCTGGTGGCGGCGGTAGCACAGCAGCGTGCCCCGGTTTCTCGCCGGGCCGTAATACTCCGCCGCCGGGAATCCGTAATCCGCGGTAAGAACAAAACCCGCGTGCAAACGGCCTCTGATCACGCTGAGCAGATCCCTGATCCTCAGGTTGATCTCCGTCCGGTATCCGGAAGGCAGGAAGATTCTGAATTCGTCCAGGTATTGCCTGGTCTCCGGCGACGCCGGCCGCTTCAGCTCTCTGAGGCCGGCGCCGATGGCGTCCACATATATCTCCAGTAGCTCTTCATTCATCTCGACCAGCCTGACCGGCAGGGAGTCCAGCAGTTCGTTGGAGAGGAAACAGCCTGTGAAGGAGGCCATTGAGCCGGGCTCACGGTGCCAGGAGGCCTGATGGCCCCGACTTTTCAGGAGCGCCCGCTGGATATGCCTGAAAAAAGGGTTGGGCTCTATGATGACGTAGCGCAGGCATTCATAAAGCGGCCTGCCTCTCAGATAATCGAGGAGATCCGCGGCCAGATGTCCGGCGCCGGCGCCCATCTCGACCACGGTGAAGCGCCGGGGCTCATCCAGCAGCGACCACATCTCCTCCATCTGCTTTCCCATCATGGCCCCGAAAAGGACGTGCGTGTGCGGTCCGGTGTAATAATCGCCATCGCGGCCGACCGGCGACACCTCGCGCGCGTAATAGCCGAGGCCCGGATGGTAAAGCGCCATCTCCATGAAGCTCTCGAACGAGATAGGGCCCTCGCGCCTTATCCTCTCCCTGATGATGTCGCTGAGCGACGTCATGCGTCCTTCGTCGTTGGTCATGATATTCAGAATCTAGCAGATCGCCCGCGAGAGATGAATGAAAGCATTCGCGAAGGGATAAATTTGCTTGAGCGGGTATATATGAGGAATGGATCACGATGTTCAAAGGCACGGGC
This sequence comes from Thermoleophilia bacterium, assembly GCA_014859345.1. Taxonomy (GTDB): domain Bacteria; phylum Actinomycetota; class Thermoleophilia; order BMS3ABIN01; family BMS3ABIN01; genus Kmv30. The sequence continues at coordinate 26,998 of JACUUL010000015.1, read as the reverse complement.
AGCATGATCATTCTTCGGGAGAACACGAAGCCAGGGCAGATCACGACCACGGCGGCGTAAAAACTCCGGGCGGTCACGCGGGCATGGAACACCCGGCTCCCGCGCGCGAAGATCGTGGCGGCCACGGCGCCCACAAGGCCGAAGATTACCGCAAGCGCTTCTGGGTTTGCCTGGCGCTCACCGTGCCGGTGCTGGCGCTGTCCCATGAGGTACAGGAACTGCTGGGCCTGGGCGAGCGGTTGCGGTTTGACGGCGACTTGTATCTCCTCTTCGCTCTATCCTCGGTTATTTACGGCTACGGCGGCTGGCCGTTCCTGAAAGGCCTGTTTGAGGATCTGAAGGCGGGGGCGCCGGGCATGATGACCTTGGTGGCCGTTGCCATCACTGCCGCGTACCTGTACAGCTCCGCAGTCGTGTTCGGCCTCGCGGGCGTGACCTTTTTCTGGGAGCTGGCCACTCTGATCGATGTCATGCTCCTGGGACACTGGCTGGAAATGCGATCGATCATGGGGGCCTCGAGGGCATTGGAGGAACTGGCGCGACTGATGCCGGCGGTGGCGCACAAGCTGATGCCGGACGGCAGCACAGTCGATGTGCCTCTCGATCAACTGCATGCCGGCGACAGGACGCTAGTCAGGCCGGGGGAAAAGATACCGGCTGACGGCGAGGTGGTTGACGGCGAATCTTCGGTAAACGAGGCCATGCTTACCGGCGAGTCCAGGCCCGTCGCCAAGAGACTCGGCGTCCAGGTCATTGGCGGGTCGATCAACGGCGAGGGGTCTCTCGCCGTGGAAGTGCAGAAAACCGGCGAGGAATCATTCCTCTCGCAGGTTATCGAGCTGGTGCGTGAGGCCCAGGAGAGCAAATCGCGGACGCAGGATCTGGCCAACCGGGCGGCGCTGGTGCTGGTGATCGTGGCGCTGGCCGGCGGAGCTCTGACGCTGGTCCTTTGGCTGGCGCTCAGCGCCCAGAGTTTCGCCTTCGCTCTTGAGCGCAGCGTCACAGTCATGGTGATCGCCTGCCCGCATGCCCTGGGCCTGGCGGTGCCGCTGGTTGTGGCCGTGTCCACGGCCCTGGCTGCCGGGCACGGGCTGCTTATCCGGGACCGGGCTGCATTCGAACGGGCTCGCAACACCCAGGCCATCATCTTCGACAAGACCGGGACGCTCACCGAGGGCCGGTTCGGCGTCACCGACACCATGAGCTTTCAGGAAGGAATGAGCGAGGAGGAGGTTCTGGAGCTGGCGGCGGCGGTGGAGGCGCACTCGGAGCATCCTATCGCCCGGAGCATCGCGGATTCCGCTCCCGGACCTATCCCGGCAGTGGAGGGGTTCCGGGCCATAACCGGCAAGGGCGCGGAGGGCGAGGTTGGGGGCCGTGACGTAAAGGTGGTCAGCCCCGGCTATCTGCGCGAGGCTGGCATCTCCGTGCCACCCGGGGACAGCAGGGCAAGAGAAGCCGCTTCCCAGGGAAAGACGGTGGTGTTTGTCGTTATCGATGGTGAGCTGGCGGGGGCGGTTGCCCTGGCCGACATCATCCGCCCCGAATCCCGGCAGGCGATCTCCGAACTCAAGGCCGCCGGCATCGCCTGCATGATGCTTACCGGCGATAACGAGCAGGTGGCTGAATGGGTCGCCGGGGAGATCGGCCTGGACGAGTACTTTGCCGAAGTCCTGCCCAAGGACAAGGCCGAAAAGGTCAAGGAGATCCAGGGGAGGGGGCTGGTCGTAGCCATGACCGGCGACGGCGTCAATGACGCTCCGGCGCTGGCCCAGGCCGATCTGGGAATCGCCATAGGGGCCGGGACCGACGTGGCGATAGAGACCGCCGATATCATCCTGGTGCGCAGCAATCCCCTGGACGTCACCGCCGTCCTCGGCCTCACCCGGGCCACCTACCGCAAGATGGTGCAGAATCTTGCCTGGGCCACCGGTTATAATGCCTTTGCCATTCCGCTGGCGGCGGGAGTTCTTTTCAGCCTGGGCATCGTGCTCACCCCGGCCGCGGGGGCGGCGCTCATGTCGCTCAGCACCATCATCGTGGCGATCAACGCCCGGCTGCTCCGGTTCTAGCCGGCTCTTCCCGTGTACCCAAAAGTACCTGCTTGAGGGCAAATCTGGTTGCGACAGCCTGACCGCGAATCAGAGACACGGAGCACAGCTTGTTGTACAATGTAGTTAAAATTCCCGGAATGCTTCCCAGGAAAAGCTCCGACCTCCGGCGCCGTCTCCCTGTAGCATAATCTCGGTCTTCCTACTTTGAAATAACGTGAAAAGCAAAAGATTCGCACTGATCCTTCGAGCGATGGGCTCTGTTCTTTTACTGCAGGCATTCGCAATACTGGCCGTAGCCTGTGCCGGCGCCGGGACCCAGGAGGTTCAGAATCCCGGGAATTCTCCAAAGACGAGCAAACCGCTGATTCGGGATGCGGAATTTTATGGTGTAAATACCGGAATTTCCGCTATCTTCCGGATAAATCGTGCCTGGCACCAGGAAATGGCCAGCCTGCCTGAGAATTTCACCCTGGAATTCCGCCAGAAGATCCTGAGGACTTCCGAAGGCACCGCCACGTCCGGGGTCACTTTTGTGCAGAGCGGCGGTGGCGCCCAATATAATCTGGGCATCTTTCCGAACAAGGACAGATGGGTGCTCACCGATTCATCAATCCAGTCATACCTCGTAAGCGCCTATGAACCGGACGGATTCGAACTCGGGCGCTGGTACGCGGTCAAGGCTGAGGTAATCGAAGAAAGAATCCATGTTTTCATTGATGGCGCTCGCAAGTCGCCCGCGGAAGGATATCCCGTAGATGCAGGCTCCGGTAAAGCGGCGCTGAGAGTCAGAGGCGCGCATACCCTCTTTGACGACGTCAAGGTGACCGATCACCGGACTGGCGAAGTCATCCTGTCGGAAAGCTTCGATGTGGAACCAGAGGGATGGACGAGTGATAATCCAGAAGCCTGGGATTGGCTGATGGATGAAGGGAATGGCGTCTACAGCGGCAGCGTGCTGCTGGGGCGGGAGGCTCTGACGAGCAGGGCTATCTCTAAAAATATGAACGATAACTTCGACAAAATGGCGGCTGCCGGCGCGCATACGGCAAGAGCGATGTTGCATTGGAATGATATTCAGCCGGAAGGCCCGGAATCATATTATTGGGACTCCACCGACGCGCTTGCCATCGCCGCGCATGATCGGGGCATTGAACTTGTCGCGGGCCTGGTCTACGCTCCCAACTGGGCGGTATCGCCGGAACACCGGGGCGAGTTCGACTCCTACTCTTACCCGCCTGAGAAAAATGAAGACTACGCGAGATTTGTCGCCGAGACTGTCAACAGGTACAAACCGGGAGGTGAACTTGCAAGGGAGATGGGATGGCCTTCGGATCAGGGGGTAAAGCATTATGAGATAGGGCATGAATTTAATGTTGGCAAGATATACAAATCAAATGATCAGTTATTCTTCTCCGGCTGGCAGGGAACCCTTCAACAGTACGTGGATCTGCTGAAGGCGGGCCGCGATGCCGTAAAGGACGTTTGCCCGGACTGCCTTGTGCTCAACGGAGCGGTCGCCGACGCTGTGCCTCCGGCATACGCCACCAGCAGGGTGGACCCGAATGGCTGGAGGCAATACCTGTGGCAGGGAGTCGAGGACCTTTATGAGGAGATCCAGGCAAGACATCCTGGCGACCCGGGCGTGATCGACCAGTACTTCGACATACTGAATATCCATACTTATCAATGGTTCATGTTAACCGCTCAAGGCCAGCTGCCGGATATGTACCGCCAGTATTCTTTCCCTGATCCGTTATGGTACCGGGACCGGCTGGCGAATGTCGTGGAGGTTACGACCCGTTATGGAGACGATGACAGGAGAGTCTGGCTGACCGAGACAACTTATGCCAGTTCTGATAATGGCGATGCTTACGCGGGCCACCTGGGTGAGGCAGGCCAGGCGGAAGCCCTTAACATGATTTACAGGGAGGCATCGCAGTTTCCCCAAATCGAGAAGGTCTTTTGGTGGTACGCTTACGACACGAACTACAAGGTCGGCTTGGTGCGGGAGGATTTTTCCGTCAAGCCCTCATATGAAGCCTTTTCCCGGTTAACCGGAAAATCTCCACGCTAAATTCCCGTACGGGGCGCCGGGCAAATATTTCAAGGGAGTTTTTTCCTCGACCCTGATGGCAAGATTACGTCTGGATAAATTAAGAGAAGCCCCGGTCAGGGACATCATCATCCTGATCGTGGTGACGCTGGCGGTCACGGTTCCATTTATAAATCAGGCATTTCGCTGGGACGACCGCGATTTCGTCGAACAGGCGGAAGTTCTGGCCCGCGAGCCGGGAAAGCTGCGCCTTGAGGATTACAGCGCCCTCGGCAGGTTCTATCCCAAGTACCCATTCAGGCATCCGCCTCTAACCGGCTATTACATGTCCCTGTTCATCCGCGTCGGCGGCGTCAGTGAGCCTCTGATACACACGGCTTATCTTTTTTTCCCGGTTATCGCCGCGGTCTCGATGTATTCACTTGGGCGCCGTTTTACCGGGCAGCAGCCGCTGGCGGCGGCCCTTCTGTTTGTTTTAACTCCCGGCGTGATGGTCATGTCCCATACGGTCATGGGAAACCTCCCAGGCGTTTCCTTATGGCTGGCGGCGACCGCCCTGTTTATCCGGGGGGTGGACAGGTACAGCTGGAAGTTGCTGCTGCTTTCAGGCTTCGTCATGGCGGCGGACATCCTGACCTTCGCCCAGGCCATCGCCCTGGTTCCCTTGCTCGTGCTGTATGCCTTGCTCTACCGCCGGCGGTTGCCTGTCTTCCTTACGTTCTTGCTACCGCTGGCGGTTTATGCCTTTTGGCGTTATTACGTCCAGCTCCGTTTAGGCCACCCGCCCGCCGTCTCGTACGTGGCGGAGCTTAATTTTGACTTGCAGGCAAGGGACATCTTGACGTTTCTGGGAGGCGCCATAATATTTCCGGTCTCTGTCTGGATAGCCTTTTTACGCCGGAAGATTGATCTTCTTGCAGGTTTCATCGCGATCCCGCCCGTGGTCACGTGGGCCGCAGTCTACTTTTTGAGCCAGGGTGATCTCAATCTGGCTCAGGGGGTTATTGTGGCGCTTCTGGCGGGCGCGGGATTTCTGATAATCTACGGCTTTGCAGCCGGAGCTGCAAGTGATGGCTGGATTCTGATAAAGCAGAGGAAGCTGTCCGCTGATAATATCTTCCTGTCAGCCTGGTTTGCCGCGATCCTGTCGGCCTATGTGATATCGTCGCTCCCCTTTATCGCGGTGCGTCATCTGCTGCCTCTTTTTGCGCCGGTGGTTTTGCTGTTTATCAGGGAGGCCGAGAAGCTGTGGCCGCGTTTGCCGCGCGTGAGGACCGGTTTCATCGTGGCCACCATCCTGGTTACAGGGCTGTTCTCATTGGCGGCCTCGATCGCAGATTACCGCGCTGCCGGACTCTACCGTGAAACTGCGGGCAGGATGGCACAGGAATACGGCAACAGCCAGGTCAAGGTCTGGTCGCTGGGCGAATTCGAGTGGCGGTACTATATGGAGAAAAACGGATTCGAATACCTTGGGGTAAATTCAGAAGCCCGGCCGGGCGATCTGGTGATAGTTTCCGAGGTTCATACTCAGGGGCTGGTTGCTCCGCTTCCCGAAGGCTTCTTCACGGTCGAATCAAGGATCGAGCCCGCTGACCGTTTCCCGGTGAGAATAATGAACCCCTGGGCCGGGGCCGGCTTTTATGGCAACCCTCACGGGCCCGTGCCGGTGATTTTTTCCCGGGAGAAACTGGATGAGATAACCGTGAACCGTCTTGACTGGTGAGATATTTGAAGCGCGGCATTTCGATTAAACCAAGACGCGCGACGTTGCCCGCACAGTGAAGTTATCAGTGAAAAAAATGCTGGCAGGCGGCATGTCCATCAAGGCCGAGATTGCCGTTGTCGTTCTGTTTACGCTGCTCCTGACGCTGCCGTTCATCAACCGGCCCTTTCATATGGACGATGCCGGATTTCTGGAGCTGGCCCGCGCCCGGCAGACAGACCCGACGGCCCTGACGCTCACCGATTATACGTTCTTTGGCCAGGAGAACGAGTTATTTCTGGACACACATCCACCGTTGATCTCGTCCTATCTGGCGTTTCTCATCAATTTGGCGGGCGCCGAGTCAGAACCCGTGCTGCACGCGGGCTTTCTTGCCTTTCCCCTGATAGCAGCCGTAGCCATGTACTTTCTGGCCCGCCGTTACACGAACTATGCCATGCTGGCCGCGATGTTGCTCATGGCCACCCCGGGCATGATGGTGATGTCCCATGGCTTGATGAGCGATGTCCCCGGCGTCGCGTTCTGGCTGTCAGGGGTGACCCTGTATGTATACGGACTTCAGCGCCGCAGTCAGGGCATGATGGCTCTTTGCGGCCTGGTCATAACCATCGGGGTCTTCACTTCGTATCAGGTCCTGAGCGTCATTCCGCTGTTGCTGGCTTATGTCGTCTTGCGCCGCAAGCTTTCGCTGCTCTCGATCCTGCCTTTTGCATTGCCCATAAGCGCCTTTCTTAGCTATGCGGTCTGGCATCTGGCTGTGATCGGTGACTTGCCGCGGTTTTCGTACGGGGTAGGAGAGCCCATGGCCTGGCATTCGATTGTGCAGAAAGGCGCCAGCGCCACGATGATTGTAGCCGGGGCTGTGATATTTATTGGCGTGGTCATGCGAGTGCTGCTGGCGCGCAAGTGGGACTTCACGGTTTATCAGTTCCTGCTGGCGCCGTTGTGGGTGGCTATCCTCTTCCAGTACTTTTATGGCGGTTATGGAACCGCCGCCGCCGTGATGACCATCGTTCTAATGCCCCTTGGCATGCTGATGCTTTATCGCCTGTTTGCCGATGCGTGGTCCCGTATCAGACAGGCATGGCAGTTCGGCCGGGAACGGCCGGCGGAAGATCTTTTGCTCGTGCTGTGGCTGGCCGGGGTCCTTTTCTATGTGACCGTGATACTCCCCTATGCCTCCGTCAGGTATCTGCTGCCCCTGTTTCCGCCACTGATCCTTTTTTTTATCCGCCTGGCCGGAGAAAGATTCAGTCAATCGCCGGAGGTATTGCGGAATATCCTGTGGACTGGAGTTTTCACCACTGCTGTAATGGGCCTTCTGTTAGCCAGCGCCGATTACCATCTGGCCAGCGTGAACAAGGAATTCGCCGGCAGGGACGCGGCCGGAATCGGGATGGAGACGGCCGCCGGGGGCGGCCGTCTCTGGTACGTTGGTGAATTCGGATTCAGATATTACATGGAACAGCAGGGCTTCACCCAGCTGCCGGAGGATACGGAAGTTCCGGCCGGGGACGTGATCATTCAGTCTCCCTTAGCCGATCCGCGGCTGTTTTCTGATGAGCTCAAGGACAAGGTGAAACTTGTCGAAACGATTAGTTACGGAAGTGTTTTGCCCATCAGGGTGACGAGTTTTGCCGCCCATGCCGGTTTTTATGGCCATTTTTGGGGCCTGCTGCCTTTTTCCCTGGCATCGGGCAATGTCGAAGAGTTCCTGGTATACGAGGTGGTGCCGCCCCAAAAGGGACATATCGAGAGTTTACTGGACAGGTTATCGGGTAAAAGGGAAAGCAGCCTCGAGGTTGAAAACGGATAGAAGTTCCTATAGCATTCGCGTCAATCTCGGATTATAATAACCGGCTAACAAGGGGGGGGCCTGTTAAACAAGAAAAGATTGATCACCCACGAATGGCATGATGCGTGAGAGGAGGTGGATATGAGCAAGAGAAGGATTGGTTTGTTGTTTGTTCTAGGTACTGTCGTTGCCACCACATTGGTGCTGGCGCTCAATGTCACAGCGTACGCCCAGGTTGGTTACGGCGCTCCCGGAGCTCCCGGCACACCTGCTACCGGCATTGATCTTGCACTATTTGCCGTCGCGGGAGCCGGCATGATCGGCGCTGGATATCTCCTGGCCAGGAGATCCAGGGCATAAGCGCTGATACAAAAAATAGATGAATATTAGGGAGCCGCTCCGGCGGCTCTCTTTTTTTATTCAGGCATATGCCGGATTTTCAGGGGGGCGGGGTTACACGATCTGCCTCCTTCTGCTACATTGTTCATGGAACCATGAAGACCATGCAGATCATCACCGCGGCAGTAACGGTGATTCTCGCCGCTCTGGCCGGCTACTTCTCCCTGATCCTGACATCGCCCACAGAGGTGCTGGTGGGGCCCGTGCGCGTGGAATTTTCTCTCAAGCCGTCCTGGCAGGGAAAGTCCGTCGTGGAACTGCCGCCCGCTGGCTCCCTGGAGGCGAACACCCATATCGCGCCGGCCGCTGCTGTTTACTCCCTCAAGGAGATAACCGTCACTGAAATAGAGGAGTTGACAGATGCCGGCTCACCATCCCGGCAGGCCATGGTTAACTGGCGCGAGCCGGTAAGCAGCGAACTTAATTCATTTCTGATTCGAGCTGGCGCTCTGGCGGCTGTCGCCGGTGGCCTGGTGGCGGCGCTCCTCAGGCGCCGCTGGCGCTGGGCTCTCGCCGGGGCAGCGGTAGGGCTGGCCTCGGCTGCTCTGGTCGCCGGCGCCGCCTACGCGACGTATGACACGTCGGGATTCAGGGAACCGCGCTTTAGCGGCAACCTCGCCTACGCTCCGGAAATCTTCGACTTTTCCCAGCAGACCCTGGCCAATCTGGACGCTTACGAGAACCGCATTCCGGAGATTGCCGAAAGTCTGCGTCTCACGGTTAACGAGCTGCACGGGCTGCCTGCGGACGCGCCCGGCGATGACGCGATCCGGGTTTTGCACATCTCCGACATGCATGCCAGCACCGCCGCCGCCGGCCTGGTTAAAACCGTTGCCGATCTCTACCGGGTGGATCTCATTGTCGATAGCGGTGACTCAACCGAGCTTGGCACCACTTTTGAAGCAAGATATCTATCAACCTATTTACCGCTGCCTCCGCCATATGTCTGGGTCGCGGGAAATCACGACACGCCCACGATCACCGGCGCGATGAACGAGTTCCCCGGAGTAACGGTGCTCGATGACGGCTTTGTCACCGTTGCCGGCATCACTATGGGCGGATTTGCCGACATCGCGTCGGCAGGCCCCGGGGTCGAACCTGCCGATGACAGGCAGCTGGCCGAGGCCGCGAAGAAGATCGCCCGCAAGGTTGATGAACAAAAACCGGCGCCTTTCATGATCGCGGTGCATGATCCCAAAATGGCCGGACAGCTTGCCGGCAGGGTGCCGGTGGTGCTTCATGGCCACACGCACAAGGAGAGCATCGCCGTCCGTGATGGCACGGTCTTCATGGATGCCGGCTCCACCGGAGCCGGAGGGTTGCGTGGCTTTGAAGGCAACAGCGAATCACCCAGCACCCTTCACGTTCTCTACATCCTGAGGGAGCCGATGAAGCTCGTTGCTGCCGATACCGTCACCATCTATGGATTCAGCCAGGAGTTCTCGGTGGCCCGGCGGGTCTTTGGAGAGGGCGAGGGAGGATTTGACGGCCTGGAGGAAGAGGCGGCAGTCGCTCTCCGTTCCTCATTCCCTTGAGGATAATTAGGTCGCGGCTGCTCCATCCGGATACGCTGCGGGCGTCTGAAGCACCAGCAACGCCACATCGTCGCTCAGACCACCTTGGGAGAACTCGATTACCCTGTTCAGGACTTCCTGCGCCAGCGGCTGGGCCTTGAGGTCGCAGGAAACTGCGGACATTAGCCGGTGATGTCCGAACTGCTCCCCATCAGGCGACTTGGCCTCGGTGACCCCGTCCGTGTATAAAAGCAGCGAGGTGGCCGGAGACAGGCCCGTATCCAGCGAAGGAAAGTCATAACCGGGTATCACGCCCAGAGGGATGGTATTGGGGACATCGAGTTCGATCACTTGATTCCCGCGGCTTATAACAGGCAGGGGGTGGCCGGCCAGGGCATATGAGATGACGCCCCGTTCCAGTTCGACCACCGCCAGGCCCAGGGTGATGAACTTGTCTGTGGCCAGATTCTTGCACACGGCATTGTTGAGCAGGCTGAGGCAATCCCCGGGCGGCCGACCCTCTTCAAGATACGCCCTGAGCATGAACTTGACCATGGCTGTATGGCTGGCGGCGCTCAAACCTTTGCCACAGACATCGCCAACCACCACTGCCACGACGTCATGCGTCAGCTCGATGATGTCATAAAAATCGCCGCCGATCCGGCCGGCGCTGCTGGCGGAACGGTAAATGAGCCCAATCTCGAGGTCGTCCCGGACCGGCACCTCCGGCAACAGGCATGTCTGCAGGGTTTCGGCCACATAGTGCTCCCTTTCGAAATTCTCGGCGCTGATCAGAGCCACCGAGCTTTGGCCGGCCAGAAGTTCCACCAGTTCCTGATCTGTCTTGCTGAATGAGGAGCCACCGGCCTTGTCGCCGAGGATGATCAGTCCCCTGATCCGGCCGCGGGCATCCCTGAGGATACCCGCCAGCAGTTCGCGGACGTCCAGATTGGTTTCCGGGAACCATGGCAGCCTGTCCAGATTACCGACCCTGATACAATACCGGTCGCTGTCGCTGATCATCTCACACAACCGCCGATGCAGAAGAGGAATAGCGTCTTCCAGGCCGAAAAGCTGTTTCTGATACCATGGCGCGTGATAAATGACGGCGGGAGACGTGGCGCCTTTGCCGACCTGGGTCATCATGCACAGCCCGGCCGATGTAAGATTGGCCGCGCTTTCGACTACTATATTAAGCAGTCTGGACCAGTCGGTCTCCCGGTTCAGCGCCAGGCCGATATCATGGAGGAGGGAAAGCTGCACCGCGTAACTCTGCACCATTGACCTCGTTTCCCTCTCTGTTTCGTAAAGCTTGGCGTTCTCCAGGGACATGAAGAACAGGTTTGAGAACCTGTCCATGAAATCGAAATAGGCAGGTCCAAATTCCCTCCTGGTGTCGAACAAGAAAGAAATAACGCCGACAATCCGGTCCTTTCTCAGGATCGGTGTGGAGATCGCGGCGCCGATGCCCAGGCGCTGAGCGGCTCCACGGTCTAACCGGTCGTCATTGAAAGCATCAGATATGGCAACCGTCCTTTGCGCCTCCCGAGCCAGGGCCGCTACCGGCGCCATCTCGGGCTTCAAGCGCGAACCCGGCGGCGTATCAGAAGCCAGACCCTGCGCAAACTGAATCCTGAGGGAACCGTTCTCCTCCGTGGCGATTTGGGAGGAATCCGCCTGAAGGGCATCCATCGCCGCCGCCATGGACTTGTTCATGATCTCGTCCCGGTCCAGCGTGGAGTTAAGGATAACGCTGATGTTATTGAGGGCTTCGCTGAGACGGCGGGCCTGCTCGGTTTCTTCGAATAAGCGCCGGCGCTCGGTGATGTCCCGGATGATGCTCCCAAAGTAGGTTTCTCCGCCGGATTGCCAGGTGGACAGCGACAGCTCGATGGGAAACTCCCTGCCATCCTTGGCCATTGCCATCAGCTCTACCGAGTCACCCATGATGCGCGGTTCTCCCGTGGCCAGGAAATTCGCCACCCCCTGCTGGTGTCCGTCCCGGAAACGCTCGGGCATCAGCATTGACAGCTTCTGGCCGACTGCCTCTTCGGCAGTGTAGCCGAACATGGCCCGGGCGCCTTCGTTCCAGGTGGCTATCCGGCTCCGGCTGTCCGCTGAAATCACGGCGTCGCTGGCCGAAGCGGTGATCGAGCGGAAACGCTCTTCGCTCTTTTCCAGGGAAGTGTAGGCTTGACTGTTGGCCAGGGCCAGCGACATCAACTCCGTGAACGCGCTGACCAGGTGCGCATCGTTCTGGTTGAAGCCTCCGGGTTTGTTGGCCAGGCCCAGAAGTCCGGCAGGTTCGTCCAGCAGCATCAAAGGCGCGAACATCACGTTATCAAGGGGCGCGTGGCCTGCGGGAAGCAGATCGGTGTATTCGCTGTTCAGGAAATCGTTCTCTATTACAGTATTACCGCTGTCATATGCCAGCCCTCTCAAACCCCTGATGGGCATCGGCAGTCCGGGGTTGACATCGCAGCTCATCTCCCCGGGATCCAGGAAGAGGACCTTGTTTTCATTCCCCTGGCTATCCCGCAGGGCAACGTAGCCGCTGGTGGCGCCGATCAACTCCTTGCAGGCCTCGAAAATCGGACGGGCCGCCTCCTCGAAATCCTGGTTCTCTACTACCGACCGGGTCGCCCTGAGCAAGGCGTCGGTTTCCCGGAAGCGGCGGCGGGATTGATTTACGGCCGCGGCCAGCGCATGCTCGGCCTGCCTGTATCCGGTGATGTCATGCACCATGCCGACGGACCGGATGATCCTCCCGCTTGCGTCCCTGATGTGCTCACATTTTTCGTGGACAAACCGTATTTCGCCGCTCTTGCGCATTACCCGGTGCTCTATCTCATATGAGTCCCGGCCATCGCGGATCGATCCGGAATACGCTTCATCCACGGCCGCCCGGTCGTCGGGGTGCACCGCCTCGAGGAACGCGTCGTAGGTGGCCTCGAATTCCCGCGGTTCCAGCCCGAAGATCCGGTATACCTCGTCCGACCAAGTCAACGCGTTGCTTTCCAGATCGAGCTCCCAGGAGCCCAGGTGCGCGATTTCCTGAGACCTTGCCAGGCGGGCTTCGCTTTGCCCGAGCTCCTCTTCGGCCTCTTTGCGCTCGGTGATGTCGTGGATGATGCAATGAGCGGCATTTCGGCCATCGATGTCCATGGCCTGGACAGACACATGAACATGGCGGATGCCGCCGTCTTTGTTCCTGTGCCTGGTTTCAAAAGTCGCGTGGCCTTTGTGCCTGATTTCCTCCAGAGCTCTGGCAGTATCCTCCGCGGTTTCAGGAACAGTGAAATCAGCGAGTTTCGTCTTGGACAACTCATCGGGCGAGCATCCGAACTGAAGACAGGCAGCCTCATTGTAATCCATGGGCAGGCCGGTCTCGAAGTCAATCACGATGATGGCGTCCGGCGACTGCTCGAACAGGGTGCGGTACATCAGTTCCGACTCGCGCAACTTTTTCTGGGCCCGCTGCCGTTCGATAGCGTAATTTATGGACTTGACCAAAGTGGAGGGCTCCAAAAAGCCTTTGACCAGATAATCCTGGGCGCCTTTCTTGACCGCCGAGATGGCCAGTTCCTTGTCGTCAAGGCTGGTCATGACGATGGCGGGAGTGTCCGGGGCGGATTTCAAGACCCGCTCCGCGGTGGGCAGCCCGAGACTGTCCGGCAGTTCCAGGTCGAGAAGCACGACATCGAAGTTGCCCTCAGCCACCATCTGGAGTCCCTTGTCCAGCCGGTCGGCCCAGGCAAAATCGAACGCGGCGCCGGAGGCTTCGGAAAGGAACTCCTCAACCAGCCTGGCATCGCCGGGGTTATCCTCGATGAGCAGGATCTCCACCGGATGCAATCCTTGTGTGTCATTATCAGTTGCCAATCATGTCCCCTCGGGGTCTGCCTTCGGCCGGACCAGGCCGTGCTTTACGTGTCGCCACCCGGAATCGTAAACCTGAAAATCGAGCCGCCACCTGCCCGGGCTTCGGCCCAGATGCGGCCCCCGTGACGGTCCACGATTTTTTTGCAGATCGCCAGGCCTATGCCGGTGCCCGGATACTCCAGGCGGTTATGCAGGCGCTGGAAGATATCGAAGATGCGCTCGGCATATTCCGGCTCGATCCCGATTCCGTTATCCTTTACCGAAAAAAACCACTCGCCATTCTTTGCTTCTGCCTGAACGGTTACGCGTGGCGGGTCATCTCCCCTGAACTTGATGGCGTTGCCGATCAGGTTCTGCATCAGCTGTGTCAACTGGGAGGGGTCACCGGATACTTCCGGCAGCGATGTGTGGGTTACCTCGGCACCGCACTCGCTGATGGTAACCTGCAGGTTGGCCAGGGCGTCGCTGAGCACCTGCTCGAAATCGACACGCGTGAGCCGGTCGCCCTGGGTGCCTACCCGGGAATAAGCAAGCAGGTCCTGTATCATGCCGCGCATGCGCTCGGCGCCGTCGGCCGCGAAATTGATGAAGTCGACTGCATCCGCATCCAGTTTGTCGCCGTAGCGCCGTTCAAGGAGCTGCACGTAGCTGGAGACCATCCGCAGCGGCTCCTGCAGGTCATGCGACGCCACGTACGCGAATTGCTGTAAATCCGAGTTGGATTGCTCCAGGCGGGCCAACGCCTTCCTCAGCTCCTCCTCGGCTAGCTTGCGCTCGGTGATCTCGGAAAAAGTCACGGCAAAGAATCCCTTGTGCGGGCAGAAGGCCGAGCAAGAATACCATCTGTCAAGCTGCACCGAATAGCTCTCGAAGCGGTCGGGCTTTCCGGTCACGGCAACCCGGCCGAATCTGCCGATGAAATCCGCCGGGTCACTCTCTATACCGGGAAGCACTTCGGTGACCCTTCTGCCGATTATGTCCTCGCGGCGCAGGCCGGTTAGGTGCTCGAAAGCGTAGTTGACGTCGAGCATTATATAATCGCGAGGCTCGCCGGCCTTATCCACGACGATCCGGTTGTAAGAGAAGCCTTCGGACATGTTGCTGAAAAGGGATTGAAGTTTCTCTTCGCTTCGCTTCAGGGCATGCCTGATGACCTTGGCCTCGGAACTCTCGACAATTTCCCACGCGCCGGCGTTTCTGACCAGCGCAAAAGCGTGGTTCCTGACAATTTCCATGAGACCCGGAGCGTCGTAACTGTCATGGGGATACAGGAAGTTGGCAAGCACGTTCAGCCTGCTTATGACCTGGAGTTCATCTGCCGAATCCAGGCAATCATCATCGCCTTCAGCGGCCGGCTCGCAGGCCAGGCGCAGGCCGTCAAAACCGTTCATGATGGCGTCATCGAGCCAGGGAACTACGGCTGAATCCATGCCGTGTCTTCCGGCAAGCCAACCGGCAATCGGGATTATCCTTAACTTCCCCTCTTTTGCGGCCTTGGCGAAAAAAGAGTCCGCCCCGGTCAGTTCCGCCAATATGTCCGCGGTATCGATACTGTCCTGGATGACCCACATGCAGAGCTCATTTTTTTCAATCCCTGTCCGGAAGAAAGGGAGGAGTATGTCGAGAATGTCATTCCTGGTCTGGTAGAACTGGCAGAAGTGGCTTCCCCATTCCAGCTCACCGATCAGGGAGATGCCTGAATCCCTCTTATCGAATTGCATTCTGTGAGGGTTCATGTTCACGCACGCTTATCATTGCTTTGTCCACACCGGCTGTCCTGGTGGGACCTGCTTCCAGCCGGGTGCTCTCAAGAGCCAGGATGAGGACCGCCGGGCATGGTGACGACCTGCCAGGCGCCCCGGTTTATGGCCAGCGCGAACTCGTGGTTCTTGACGACGTCGAGGATCTCCACAACGCCGCACTGGTTCAACGAGTATGTGCAGAGCACCAGCAGCCTGGTGCCGCCGATGACATCGTTGATCGCCGCCTCGTAGGCGGCGAAATCATCCCAGTCCTTCTTGTTTTCGATCCAGTAGGGATTACCGCTGACCCGCATCCCGTCGAAATTCCGGGACAGCGCCTCATCGTGTTTCTCCATCCACATGTTGAGGGTCCGCTGCAGGTCGAAATCACCGCCCTTGAGATACCAGTCGGTGTAGGGGAAGATCTCCATCCGGCCTTCCTCCATGTGCTGTTCAAAGCCGGGCACTCCCTCCTTCATGGCTTTAAGGGCGTCTTCGGTGGTCAGGAAGTCCGAAGTCACCCACACGCAGAACTCATTATTCTCCAGTCCGGCCCTGAAGTAAGGCACCAGAACATCCAGAAGGTCTCGCTGGGTTTTGTAGAACTGACAGAAGTGGCTCCCCCAGGGAAGATTCCCAACCATCGTGATTCCGGAATCCCGTTTTTGGCTCGCTGCTTCCATGCTCTCCTCCTGTTCGATAAGGCTTTGCGGTCGCCCTGCCGGGAACCTTTTGCGGTCATGCATCCGGACCCGAAAGGGACCCAGGCCAGGAGATTCAGGCTCGCAAGACAACAAAGCTTGAAAGTTAATTATAGAACTACGGTTTAATCATGCAAGTCTATTTGCTTATGGCCTGCAAATCGACAACATCTCCGGCCGCCGCTTTAGGAATCCTGAGATTGAAGCAGGCGAACGACGAGCAAAGCGATATCGTCCTTGAGCCTGCTTTCGGAGTACGAAACGGCCGCGGCTGCCAGGTCGTCGGCTACATGCTGGGCCGGTCGTTTGCAGGTATCGGTTACTTCCTGGGCCAGGCGTGCCTCGCCGAAAGGCTCGCCGCCTTCCGGACGGGCCTCTATGAGCCCGTCAGAATACAGGATGACCTGGCAGACGTCGTCAAGCGGCAGCTGCGAGGACAGGTACTGCTGGTCGGGCAGTACGCCCAAGGGGACGGCGCTTCGCGTTTTCACGATGCTGGCATGGCCGGGACGGCAGATGACAGGCGGGGGATGCCCCGCCGACGAGTAGATCATGACACGGGAACTGGTGTCGATGATCGCGAGGCAGGCGGTGATGAATCTCTCCGCGGAAAGCTGGGAGGCGATATTCACGTTAAGCCTGGTAAGGCAGTCGCCAGGAAAATATCCCTCTCCCAGGTATGCCCTGAGCATGTACTTGATCATGGCGGTATAAGTGGCCGCTTCGATGCCCTTGCCGCAGACGTCCCCAACTGCTACCGCAATTCTGCTGCCGCCCAGCTCCAGAAAGTCATAGAAATCGCCGCCCACCTTGCCGTAGGGGCCCGCTGAGCGGTAAAGAATCCCGATCTCCATATCTTCGCGTCTGGGGACCGGGGGAAGCAGGGCCGATTGCAGCGATTCGGCCACATAATGCTCGCGCTCGAAGTTCTCGGCGCTGACGAGTGCCACGGAGCTTTGGGCCGCCAGCAGCGAGATGACTTCCTCGTCCTGAATGGTGAAATCTGAGTCTCCATACTTGTCGCTAAGCATGAAATGGCCCTTGATCCGGCCCCGGGTATCGCGAATGCTGCCCACCACCAGCCCTCTCAGATCAAGGTGGCCGGCGGGCAGTTCCAGCTTCTGTGCCGCCTCTGTGGTATCGTGGACCCGGAGCGACCCCCTTTCATGGCCGGAAAGGATCTGTTCGATTCGAGAATGAAGATGCTCCAGGTCGCCCTCGATGTTGCAACGGGATTCGTACCAGTCGGCGTATTGAAGCGCCACCACCTCGGTTCTGTTATCCTCGATCAGAGTCATTAATCCTACGCCGGCCGAGGTAAGCTGAATGGCTCCCCGCAATACCGTCTCCAGCAGGCGGTTGGTATCGGTTTCCCGGTTGAGCCGCAGGCTGATGCTGTGGAGAACCGCCAGCTGCGCGGCGTAGCCTTCCATCCTCTCCCTGGATTTAAGTTCACTCTCAAACAGACGGGCGTTCTCGATGGCCACCGCCGCCTGGCGGGCGAACGCTGCCAGCAGCCTGGCGTCGGAATCATCGAATGACCGCTTGCTTTTTGAATAGACAGCTATTCCACCCAGTATCGTGTCATCCTTGAGGACGGGCGCGGCCACGGCGGAACGCAGGCCCGCGGCTGCGGCGATCTCAGAACGGTACGGATGGGAGGGTTCAAGAACGTCATCTATGACGACCGGCTTGCGGGTCCGCCAGACAAGCCCCGCCAGGTTGTCTTCCAGGCGGATCTCCTCAGGAGGGTTGTCTATGCCGCGGGTGGCATGCACCACCAGGCTGTCCTCGCCCTCTTTCTTGAGCGCCACCAGCGCATGCGGCGAATCGAGCAGGTCCGAAGCCAGCACGGTAATTAGCGACAACGCCTTGTTGAGTTCGAGGCTGGACGTAAGCGCGGCGCCTATGTTGCCGAAGGAGCGCTCCAGGTCTTCCCTGGTTTTACGCAGTTCCTGATAGGGCTGTTTCAGAGCGGATACGAAGATGGCCCGCAGGACGAAATAATAGGCGGCGGCATTGAAGATGTGACTGGCGAAGTATCCCTCGATCACTGGTTCAGTAATAAGGATGAATGGCAGGTCTGAGAATATCGATACCAGCATCGCCACCTGAAGCAACAGGGTGGACTGGCGATTGAACACCTGGCGTCCCTGCAAAATAACGATGACGGCGGCCGCGATTACAATCTCTGCTCCCTCTGCCAGCATGAAGAAGCCCGTGAAGTTCCCTTCCGCGGTAAGCACGGCCGGGATGACCTGGGGATGGTAGCTCTCGATCAGGATTGTTGCCAGAACCAGGCCGGCGATTACCGTCAGCAAGAAATACGGTTTTAACCACCGAGGCGGCCGCGGTGGAACCAGGGTGACAACCAGCAAGCCGGCCACCCCGAGCAACCGCGCTGTGACAAAAAAGGTAGTTGCCTTGTCCAGGCTGTTTTCAGTAAGGAAGTCAGGCATTTCCGGGAAGGAGAAAGCGTGGGCAAAATCAAGGAGGCCAACGGCGAAGAAGGTCAGCGCCAAGGTCAGGTTTCGGGTGTCGGAGCGCTGCTTGTAGCCGTACCAGCCAATGGCGAAAATGGCAAAACTAAGTACAATGCTGGTGAATTCCGCGAAGATGTGAAACACGAGATGAGCTTGTTCGGGAAAAAGAGAAAAGAACGAATCGTGCCATGTCACGATCATGAAAAGGCCGATGGCGCAGGCTGCTCCGGCTGCGCCAAGCCACAGCAGTTTGCCGCGGCCGGTGGGCGCGGAGGTGTCAAAAAAACGGGCCATCTCGCGGTTATTCTACGCCATAGGGCCGGGAAGCCAAACATTAATACATTGCGTTACCGCTTCCCATGTACTCTGTCGAGGCGCTCAATCAGCAGCAAAAAACCTCCACCGGCGAGCCGGCGAAGGTTCCTTGCACTTGCCCTCCACAGGCATCCTTTCGGATGCGCAGGTTAATTTCCCGGGCCACCGGGTGCTCCGGCGGCGAAGCCGTCAAAACCTTATCTCGGTGCTGTAGGTCCAGTCGCCGTGAACGTTGCAGCGTTCAAAAGCCCTGAGGTTGCCGGGCCTGTCCAGCTTGATGTTGAAGCTGCACTTGGGATATGAATTCTGCCAGGCCAGGTCACAGCGGGTTATGAACATGTCGTCGAGATACAGGTCGATGAACTCGATATGATGCTCCATCTCCATGGGATGCGGCATGTCCTCGCCGAGCCATACGGTTACTTCGAAGTATTTGCCCTGTTCGGGCGTGCCGCCGATGTGGATCATCGGGACATGCTTCTTCTCGAGTTCGTTCATATTGGCGATGTCTTTGGCCGTGTTGATGGTCGAAACTGACTCCATGGCTATATACCTCCGGGCTGGATAAAACTGCAGTGATACTATCGAATTACCCGTCGAGATCGAGTCTTAAACGAAGGCGCTCTTTGCTCAGTGATGGTGGCCTGCCACCTGCGTCATTGCCTCGGCAGTCATCATCAGTAGAGCCCAGAGGGCATCAAGGGGAAGCCGCGCGGCGGTTTCATCCAGCAGCATTTTGGCCCGCGCCGGGAATTCCAAATCTCCCACCCAAAGGATGACCGTGACCGGCAGCTTCGGAAAGACAGGGATTATGACGGCGGCGTCGCCGCCTTCCGTGCGGGTGCCGCCCAGCTTCCTGGCTGTTTCCACCAGCCTGTCCGGGTTGGAGCCGAAATGGTGCGCCAGCACCTCCTCGGGCAGCTCGTGCGGGCCCTTGAAGAAGGCCTCTCCCTGAGGCAGCGATCTGGGGGAGACAAGGTGGCCGGAAGGCTCGGCTTTTGGGCAGGATGCCAGGTACAGCGGCACCAGAAGGTTGAAATGGGTGGCGTGCTGGAAATGGAAGTGGTACTCCGGTCCGATCTCGCGGATCTGCCGTTCGATGAAGTCCACGAGGTAGGGCTTGCCGAAAACCAGGACGGCATATACGTCCTCCTCCTCCCAGTACTCGGCGCCGGTGCACTCGACGACCCGGTCGGGGTCAAGCGACGCCAGTTTTTTCCAGGCTTCTTTTTCTCCGGCCAGCATGATCGGCACAGATTAACAGATGAAGGCGCCCGCGACCACATGCGACGGTGCTCTTCCCGCCGGCAGGCATGATTTCCGGCGACGGTGGTATGAGTACGATACCTGATGTCGCTTCTTGCCAGAAATACCGACAAACTCCCTTCCCTGGATCGCGAGATGGAGGCGGAAGCTTCCCGGGAGGGCCGGCTCGAGATTATCGCCACTCATGTGCGGCGGTGCCTTCGCTGCGATTTGAGCGATCGCCGCCTTCACGCGGTTCCCGGAGAAGGCAGCGCCACGGCCCGCCTCATGATGGTAGGAGAGAGTCCGGGCGCATCCGAGGACGCCGTGGGGCGTCCTTTCGTAGGCAGGTCGGGCGGCGTGCTCGACCGGGTCCTTAACCTTTCATCTCTGCGCCGGGAAGACGTCTTCATAACCAGCATCGTCAAATGCCGCTCGGCGGACCGGGCGGGGGCGAAGCTGCGTAACCGCGCTCCCCTGAAATGGGAAATCGGGGCATGCCGTCCGTATCTGACGCGCCAGGTCGAGATCATAAGGCCCCGGATCATCCTGTGCCTGGGCGGATCGGCAGCCAGGGGGGTCATCGATCCGGGTTTCAGGCTTACCGAACAAAGGGGAAAGTTCTTTCCCGGGCCATTCAGCTCGGAACTGATGGCCACTTTCCACCCGGCCTACGCCGGGCGCTGGAAAGGTTCTGTAGCCCAGGGGCGGAATCTGGAGGAGCTCCTGCTCCAGGATATAAAGATGGCAAGGGACAGGCTTGTGTGACTGCTACTTTTGCCCCTGGTCGCGGCGCCGCTGCTCCAGCATGCGGATTTTATCAAGCACCCGCTGCCTGATAGTGGTTTTTTCGGCGCTCGTGCCTGCCCTGCCCGTGTCGGCCTGGGCGGCCTGTTCCGCCGGCGGCTGTTGAAAGCCGTGCTGCTCGCTCTGAGCGGCCCGGTTTCTTTTCTTGCCCCATCCCTTTCCGCTCATGGAAACCTCCTGCATGGAATTCGCCGGCCTGATATGAGTGTTCCCGTTTTGGGCAGGCGGCAACCAGCGAGGCGCTATTTGTTCTCAGTCATGAGCTTTACCCGGCATGCCAGGAAGGCGATGGGATAAGGAGAGGAAGTATGGCGAAAGGGGTGGGACGCTTCCGAGTCAGTGCCGGCGCACCTTCAGAAAATCTTCAACCTTGCCGTCGAGCCCATCGATCTCGCGCCTGGTCATCTCAAGCCGTGTTGCCAGCTGGCGCCGGTGATACTCGACAAACTTGCGGAAGTCTACCAGGTCGATGGAGATGTCGTGCATCAGGCTGCCGCCCAGGTGGATGTTCTCTTCGTCCATAAAGGCGAAGATCTCTTCAGGCCGGATATCGAACTCCTTGCAGATTGCTTCTAAAGAGATTTGCATAGACGAAGTCACCTTCTTCGAGTGTAATCCAAGATTAAACCGCAATCACAGGACAAAGTCCAGTTCTCCGGTTAAAACGAGCGACACCACGGACGGATACAGCCCTCAGCTTTTTGTTCGCCAAGCCAGTCGTAAAATCTCCCGTTTATCTGTACGTGTCCTGGGCGGCATGAGCCGGCATGCGGACCCCGGAGAGCCGGGCGCGGTCCTAGGCGTTGCCCTTGAGCTCCTGGAGGGCTTGCCGGGCCCAATCGGGATTCTTGAGCAAGGCTCTGCCTACGGCCACCAGGTCTGCTTTCCCCTCCTCGATCACGCTGTTGGCGAAAGCGGCCTCGACGATGCCTCCCACGGCGATGACCGGAACATCGACCACTTCCTTGATGCTCTGGGCCAGGGGGACGAAGAAACCGGGCACCCCCGCGAATTCCTTGGGCCTGGAGCCGCAGAGTCCGCCGGATACATCGAGGACATCGATTCCGGCTTCGGTCAGCATGGGAGCGATCAGCCGGGCCTCGTCGATGGCAAGGCCTCCCTCCATGAAATCGCTGGCGCCGAAGCGGTAGAAAAGGGGGTAGCCAGGGCCAACTTCTTCGCGCACCGCGGCAATCACTTCCAGGGTTAAGCGCAGCCGGTTTCCGGTTGTGCCCCCGTACTGGTCTGTACGCCGGTTGGTGTAGGGCGAAACAAACTGATTCAGCAGGAAGCCATGGGCGCCGTGGATCTCGATGGAATCGAAGCCGGCTTCCTTCGCCCGCCTCGCTCCTTCGCGGTGGGCGCGGGTCAGATCCTTTATCTCATCGATTCCGAGAGGTCGGGGAATCGCGCCGCGCCCGGGCACGGCCACATCGGACGGGCCCACCGGCTGGCAGCCGCAGATCTCATCGGTGGTGCTCGCGCCTGCGTGAGTCAGCTGGATCGTGCTTTTGGCGCCTGCCCCGCGGATAGCCTCAGCGAGGATGCTCAGGCCGGAAACGAGGCTATCGTCATAGATGCCCAGCTGCCTGGCGGACAGCTTGCCCTCCGGCGTGACGTAACTGTGCTCGACTATCATCAGGGCTACCTCTGCCTCGGCCCGGCGGCGGTAATGCTCGAGATGCCGGTCATTGACCTCGCCTTCAGGACCGGAGAAATCGTTGGCCATCGGCGGCATGACGATCCGGTTTTTAAGCTCCATATTCTTTATCACGAGAGGATCGGAAAGCTTGGGCATGAATCTCCTCCTTGAACTGGATAAGGCGATTAGTGAATACTAGCCAATTGCGTTGGTTCTTAAAAGAGCCGCGGCCGTCACTGGTTCGCGGTCGGAGAGCCGGCGCCAGACAATCGTCCAGTAAGTCGTGAAGTAGGTGTTGATCAGCGCGGTAGCCAGCAATCCGGCGGCGATCGGCACGAATGTCAGGAGAACGGACATCACGATTCCGGCCGGATGCCAGCCGCCGGCGCCGGTCACGACCCAGGCAGCGATGGCCGGAACAGCCGCCGCTCCAATAGCCATGAACGCGCCAATGCCGGCGGCGATGCCGAGTCCGGTTCCCAGAAGGAACAGCAGGATAGTGCGCGTCAGGTTGTCCATCATGAGCCGCCAGCCGCGGCGCAAAGCACTGATCGGCCTGTCTCCATCAAGCACGATGGCGCGCGTCGCGTAAATCAGAAGGACATTTACCACGAAGCCTATCGCAATAAAAATAGTAAAACATGTGAGGTAACCCAGCCCCGTCAGCAGCAGGCCGGCAAGACCCAGGCCGGCAAGCGTCAGCGCGGTGATAGCGATGGTTTGGCCCGCGTCTCCCGATAGCATCAGGAATATAAAAAGCAAACCGGCGGCGCCGAAAATGATGAAAAATCCAATCCCTATACCAAGCAGAAGCAGATCCAGGAGTAACAGGCGGCCCATGCTGCGCCTGCCGTGGGCAAAGGCCGAGCCGAAACCGGATGTCATGTTTTCCCTGATGTCAGCGACCGCGCCGATTACGGCGCCCCGGCAAACAAGCGACCATAGCCAGATGAGAATAGCCAGGATGAAAAACGCCGCCACAGCCGCGGTGATCAGGCCCAGGTTGGCACTGATGAGATCACGCAGTTCATCGCCGCCCCCCGCGGGCTGGAGACCGCCGGGCTCGCTGAACCAGCTTCCGGGAGGAAGGTCGAAACCGGCGTTGAAACCGCTCAGGTTGTTGACGCTGCCAAAAGCGAACAGGCCGAAAAACCACAGATAACGGCGGCGCCAGGTGATGCCCAGGGTGTCCTTGATCAGCCCGGTGTAGTCGAAGGGAGGCGGGGAAGGCGCCTTGTACCTCTGAAATCTCATGCTTCTCGAATTTCGCTTTGCCGGCCCAAAACCCTTTCCGCGCCGGGCTTGAGCTGCCGCCGGTTCGGGAATAAAATCGCAGCCATGCCAGGTAAAATCCTTTACATAGATTGCTTTTCCGGCGTCTCTGGCGACATGTTCGTGGCCGCGCTCCTGGATTTGGGAGCCGGCTCAGTGGAGTTCCTTGAAGAATCACTGGATGGCTTGGGCCTGGATGGCTGGTCTATAGCCTCGGAGAAGACAAAAGCATCCGGCCTGGCGGCCACCCGGTTCCGGGTGGAGACCGCGGAAGAGCAGCAGCCACGAAGCTTCAGCGGGATCCGGAAGCTGCTGGCGGCCGCGCGGCTGCCGGAAACTGTTCGATCCCACAGCCTGGCAGTATTCGGCCGTCTGGCCGAAGCTGAAGCCAGGGCGCATGGCCAGTCCCTGGAGGCTGTGCACTTTCACGAGGTGGGGATGGTTGACAGTATCATCGACATTGTCAGCTCCTGCCTGCTGGTTGCCGAGCTGTCGCCGGAGAGGGTGATCTGCTCGCCGGTGACGCTGGGGTCCGGCACCGTAGATACGCGGCACGGCATCATGCCAGTGCCCTCGCCGGCGACTGCCATCCTGCTCGCGGGTGTCCCGGTGCGGCAGGGGTCGGAACACCAGGAGCTGGCCACCCCGACGGGCGCCGCCCTGGTTTCATATTTTGCCGACTCTTTCGGACCTCTGCCTGATATCAGGCTCGACAGCGCAGGCTACGGGGCCGGCACGCGCGAGACACGGGGCCCAAACCTGCTGAGGATGATCCTGGGAAAGCCGTGGAGTTTGGCCGCCGCGGACACCGGCGGGGAAGCCGGGGGCGACATTGATTCGCAGGTGCTGCTGGAAACCAACATAGACGACAGCACCCCTGAGCAGCTTGCCTACCTGGCGGAGCGGCTGCTTGATGCTGGCGCCGCCGATGCCTGGCTGACCCCGGTAATCATGAAGAAGGGAAGGCCGGCAGTGACGCTGTCGGTGCTGGGCCGGCCCGGAGACGCGGACCGGCTGCTTGACTTGATTTTCCGGGAGTCGTCCACGTTCGGAGTGAGAGCGCGCAATCTCGAGCGTCATTGCCTGCAGAGGCGAGAATTGACGGTTGGGACAGCTTACGGAGAGGTGCGGGTGAAAGTGGGCGTCTGGCGGGGACGCCAGGTCTCCGTTTCTCCTGAATATGAAGACTGCAGACGGGCGGCCGCCAGGCACGGCGTCGCCATCTCGGATGTCTACGACGCGGCCAGGGCCGCGGTCCGTTAGAGCGGTTTTCGTCTTTATGCTCCCCGATTTCAGGGCAGCTTTATCAAACAATCCGGAAGGATAAATCCGGAAGCCTGCCTTTTGGTTATGACATGGACGGTTGTTTCCGCCAAACTCTTATATGATCAGTAAACGGATTGACGCTTATTCCTGTGCCGCATATAATGCGTTTTCCGACTTTGTTCATTTATTCACAAGCTTGACAGCAGAAAGGAGCGTTTTAGTGGCTGGAACCACCATCCCATCAGACATCGAGATCGCCCAGGCTGCGGAGATGAAGCCCGTCACCGAGATCGCGGCCGACGCCGGGATCCTCGAGGAAGAGCTGGAACTCTACGGCAATTACAAGGCAAAGGTAGACTACATGTCCATCCTCGACCGGCTCAAGGACAAGCCGGACGGCAAGCTTATCGACGTCACCGCCATTACTCCGACCCCTTGGGGCGAGGGCAAGACCGTCACTTCGCTGGGCCTGGCCCAGGCGCTGAGAAAAATCGGCAAGAAGGTCATCCTCTGTGTCAGGGAACCTTCCCTGGGACCGGTGTTCGGCATCAAGGGCGGCGCCGCGGGAGGCGGATACGCCCAGGCCGTCCCCATGGAGGACCTCAACCTGCACTTCACCGGCGACATTCACGCGGTAAGCGCGGCCAACAACCTGCTGGCGGCCATGATCGACACCGAGCTGATGGAAGGGCGCAACAAGCTCAACATCAACCCGCTCTCCGTCAGCTGGCGCCGTGTGGTCGACATGAACGACAGGGTGCTCAGGCACGTGGTAGTGGGTTTGGGCGGATACCTGAATGGCACGCCGCGGGAGACCGGCTTCGATATCTCGGTTGCTTCCGAAGTAATGGCCATCCTGGCGCTGGCTACCGATCTAAAGGATCTCAGAGAGCGCATGGGCCGCATCGTGTTCGCATACAGCCGCGACGGCCAGCCCCTGACAGCCGAAGACATCGGCGCTGCCGGCGCCATGACCGTCCTGATGAAGGACGCGCTCAAACCCAACCTGATCCAGACCCTGGAGCATGGCCCGGTCTTTATGCATGCCGGGCCGTTCGCCAACATAGCCCACGGCAACAACTCGGTGCTGGCCACCAAGGTGGCCCTGAAGCTGGCCGATTACGTGGTCACGGAATCGGGCTTCGGTGCTGATCTGGGCGCCGAGAAATTCATGGACATCACCTGCCGCTACGGCGGCTTTGAGGCCAGCTGCGTGAATATCACCACGACCATCCGCGCCCTCAAAATGCATGGTCACGGCCGCATGGTCGACCGTTCCGAGCTCGAGAAGGAGGATTTGGAGAAGCTGGAGGAGGGGTGCCAGAACCTGGCAAAGCAGATCGAGAACATGAAGCTGTTTGGCATCCCTGTGGTAGTGACTGTGAACAGGTTCGCTTCCGACACCGACGCCGAGGTCGAGCTGGTGCAGAGGAAGGCGCTTGAGTTCGGCGCCGAGGCCTGCAACCCGATCACAGTGCACGCGCACGGCGGCGATGGCGGCATCGAGGCCGCCAACGCGGTGGTCGATGCCTGCGACCGCCCCAGCAACTTCCAGTTCCTCTATCCGGATGACGCCTCCATCAAGGAGAAGATCGAAACCATCGCCACCAAGGTATACGGAGCCGACGGCGTAGACTACCTGCCCGAGGCGGAGCAGAAGATAAAGATGTTCACCGAGGCTGGCTACGACAGGTTGCCGATCTGCATGGCCAAAACGCACCTGTCGCTGTCGCACGACCCAGCGCTCAAGAACCGGCCCACCGGCTTCAGGGTGCCGATCCGTGACATCCGGCCGAGCATAGGCGCCGGCTTCCTATACCCGCTGCTGGGCACCATGAGCACCATGCCCGGCCTGCCGGAGCGCCCGGCCGCCGTGGACGTGGACATCGACGTGGAGACCGGGAGGATCAAGGGGCTGTTCTAGCCCCGGTTCTCGTCCAAACTGGAGCGAAACGAAAAGAGCGCCATCCTGTGCCCGAGCAAAGCGAGGACGTAAGATCGCATTTTAGCGGGAGGAGGGACGCGGCCAGGCCGCGTCCCTCCTGTTTGTGCGCCAGGCATGGCGCTGCTCTAGGAGGTGCAAGTCCTTTACGGGCCGTGAT